>JAUUYJ010000016.1 GCA_030588275.1 Candidatus Zixiibacteriota bacterium
CGGTGAGATTGTGCTGTTGGACAGTAAGAATCTAAAAATTCAGTATCGCCGAAAGCTGACATTGAACGGCGACTTATCAATGACCGGAGTCGATCTTGATTCTTTACTCGGATTAGTGGAATCGGATAGTTTGGTAAATTGGCTTGAGAGATTGCAGGCGTTCGATGGACGATTGGCCGGAACCGATTCCAATTATGCCTCAGCCGACTGGATCGCTTCGAAATTCACCGACATGGGGTTCGATTCGGTTTATCTCGATAGCTTTACCGGACGCCAACACAATACCGGCCAATCGGTCCCATCAAGAAATGTCGTAGCGGTCAAGGTCGGCTCGGTCTTTCCCGAAAAACAGATCGTTGTTGGAGGGCATTTTGATGCTGTTAACGGTTCTCCCGGAGCGGATGATAACGGAACCGGCACCGTTGGAACGATGGAGATCGCTCGAATACTTAATGATATCGAAACCGAAATGACGTTTGTATTTATCGCCTTTGATTCGGAGGAAAGTGGTCTGATCGGGTCGCACCACTATGCCAATGCGGCAGCCGCACGGGGTGATGAAATAGTTTATATGCTCAACATGGATATGATCGCCCACCTGACCAATCTCTATCAGGCCAAGCTGTTTCACGGGTCGGAAACATCTTTTTCTGAACTGTGGATGCTATTGGCTGATTCGCTGGTTGGTATAAACGGTCAGCTATCCGGTACGTCGGGGCGTTCCGACCATTCTTCGTTCTCTCAAGTGGGGTATGACGTCACTTTTGTCCATGAGTATATTTTTTCCGATGTATATCATAGCTATCGCGATAGCACCGCCTATATCAATTATGGATATATGGAAAGGATGATCCAGGCCTCACTTGCGACCGTCTATCTCGTCAACAACACACCCGCCCCGGTCAGAATAAGTTCGGTTCAGGATGTTGGAGATGGGCAATCGTTGAAAATAAACTGGAAAGCCGGAGATCCGGCTCAGATTGATCATTATTATCTTTATCACAGGGCCATTGGCGAAACGCAACTTGATTCGCTTCTGGTGTCCAATGACAGCTCCGGCTATGTAGTGTCAGGACTGATTGAGGGACAACTGTACGGTTTCCACCTGATCGCATTTGACGCCGATGGGGGCCAATCAATGGCCTTTGATCAAGTAAACGGCACTCCGTATTCAATTCCGCTCAATCCGGAGAATCTGACTGCTTGGCCACTCCCCGAAAGCATCAAATTGCTATGGCAGGGTAATAACAAAGAGCTTGATTTCAGCCATTACCGCCTGTTTCGTGACGGTTCGTTTCTTGCCGATATTCCTGTCGATACAATCTTTGTTGACAGCGATCCGCTTCTTGGTTCAGAGCTTCATGCCTACAAAATTTCCGCGATGGATTTCGACGGCAACTCCTCCGATACTTCTCTAATGTCACCAACCATCATGAAAGCCGCCTTATTGGAACCGGGACGAATTCTGGCCATTAACAGATCGAGCAATCTGAAAAACTCTCTGGTCAACACTGGCATGACCGGGCAGTTTCTGAACGAGGCGTTGGTCGGCACGAACTACGTCTATTTTTCCGACTCCGCCTCATCGAATCCGCATCGTGCCAAACTTTTGGATTTGATCGATTACGGTATTGTCATTGTCGCTTCCGAAGGGGGACGCGAGGATGAACTGTCCTTTGGATTGCTGGATGATTTGAGTTACTACCTATCGATCGGCGGCAAGGTTGTTCTGTTTGGTCGCTGGGGTAATATCTGGACCTCTCCGCGAGTTGATACAACGTACTATTTCCCCGGTTCGTATAACCAGGCTTATGCGCTCGATTTCCATATTGCGATACGGATCGCACCATTGTCTGAGCTTGATATCAGCATGCTGATTACCAGCGACTTTGTCGGAGCGCACAGCATGATATCTGGCTACCCCAATCTGATGTGGGATTCGGTCACCACCGAAGAGCATACCGGATTAGATTTTCAGGTCAACGGTATTCCATCACCCGCCTATTCACTTCTTTTTAATTCCGAAGTGGATATTCTCTACGGCTATGATTCACGAGATGATTGGAACCAGACCGAAGGACGACCAGTCGGCTGGCGGCATATTGGTGGTGATAAGGAGTATGTCTATTTTCAATTCCCCTTGTCCTTTATGAACCGACCGGAAGCGATCGCCGCCTTGCAAAAAGCGATCTCCGATCTGGGGATCATAACCGATGTTGGTGATAACAGTCCGGCGATGCTTCCGGATAGACTGCTGTTGTCGCAGAACCGACCCAACCCATTTAATCCAACGACTCTGATCGAATTTTATAATCATGCGACCGAACCTGCAACCCTTGAGATTTTCAACGTCCTTGGTCAACGAGTGCGACTGCTTTATGATGGTCCGTTGCAGTTTGGCTGGCATCAAGTAGAGTGGGATGGCCAAAACGATGCCGGGACCAAAGTGGCGGCGGGAATATATTTATATCGTCTGAAAACGGCACAAGAAACAGTCACCAAACAGATGATTCTTTTGAAATAATCAGGCCAGATAACAATTGCACAAAAAAACCGGCTATCAATAAGATGACCGGTTTTTTTATGACTGCTCTATTATCAGGTAGTACATACCTGACGGCCCGAGTTTAGGATTCCATCCTAAGATAGGGTCTTAGGATTCAATAATTTCGACGTTGGCTCGGGGAACAATCGCTTTTTCCCCCTCCTCAAACTGAACTTCAAGGACGCGTGCTTTCGACTCCGATTCCAAAACTGTTAATTCTGATGGCAGATTGGTAACTTCACCGATTCTTCCAAAATGAGGGTGACGAATTACCCGGACCGGCGAACCGACATGGAGCCCGATCTGCTCGAACGCATCAGCATCATCTTTTGCATGAACATCCATATCGGTCGGTATAACCGCTTCGGGACGAATAACACCAGCTCTGATCTGTGTTGCACCATTGATGCAGGCCATCTTACCATCATTTGATTTCAGTAACTCAAACGTCTTCCTGGCCATGCTGATATCGCCGAACCCTTCGGTTACGACCAAAGTAACGCCCAGATTTTCCGAACCGGTGATCGCCACACCGATATCATATCCTAAGAATTCGCGCAGATCTTTATCGTCAAAACCGCCGGTGATAACCCCTTTGGCTCCAACCGAAATTGCCTTTTTGATCGCCTCGGCAGTAACGCGCGAGCCACCAATTATAATACAACCGTTACAGCTTTCGTCGATATGCTTCTCTTCAAGCTTGGTCTGATTATTTTCGACGACCGTCTTGATCGTACCGTACGTCTCGCCACCGATCCCAAAAATCCCCTGAATAAAGCCACTCCAGGCAGAAACGGCCACACCTTCTTCGGGAAAGACCTCGACTACTTCACCAGTTATATATGCGGTCACTTCGACCGGTAACGGTTTACCCCTGAGAAGGACCTGTCCGGTCACAGTTGAGACCGACTCAATCGTTCCGGTTAACGTCGATTTGCTTTCTGAGGCAAACCATTTCAACCCAAACAAAGGTTTGGAGCGGGCCATAAGTTCTCCCTTTTCGACCGCATCGCCCGCTTTTTTAAGCATGCAGGCGGCGATATCTTCAGGAGGTAATCCCATTTGGTTGGCGACATTAATCGGTTCCACATCGCCGGGCAAAAATGTCCGGGCCACGACATCATCAGGCTGAACCTTGTCCCCCACCTTGGCCATAACTTCACCCTTGAGAGGCAAAATCCGCCGCTTGGTAACGAGAATCCTTTCGCTAACTTTTAATCCCGGTGTATATGAGTGTGCCATAAAAAATCGCCTTTCAAAATAACTTCTTAACTTGATTCTCCGTTGGAGTTATTTTTTCTATTTTTTTCTATTTTTTCCGCCGACGAATCACAAAATTCCAAATCAATCCAAAGATAACTATCACAATAACGGCAATAAGCAAATAACGTGACGACGAACCGGACCAAATTGAGCCCTCACCGCCACCCCAATCTATCGCCTCATTACTACTTTCTGAGCCCCGCCCAACTTCGGTATAGACGGCAGAATCAACAGCGGCGGCCTGGCGCAGATTTTCAAATGAGAGCGTCTTGACAATCTTTTCAAAAACCGGTCGCCTTGATTCAAAAACAGCTTCCGGAGCATAAAAATATAATGAGACCAACCCAACATCGTTGAGCCTCATATATTGCCAAAGTTTCTTTTTTGACTCCGGTCGATGAGCCATATCGACAATGACCGAAACCACCCTCTCAGACCGATTGATTTTCGGCTTTCCCGCTACCAACCCTGACATCGTCTGGACAATCGGGGCATCAAGGAGATCCCGAGAATATCCGCTGGCGATAGCGGTAAGAATCGAATCCGATTCCGCACGACTTAAAGCCCCCAGCGAATCGAAAGTCACGACCACATAGGCATCATCCAAATATCGTTCCGAACTTGAGGGAGCATACACAACTTCGTAATTAAAAATTTCTTTTGACGTATCAGAATAGCTCAGGTAATAATCGACAACCCGATAATCAACTTTGTCCCAACCTTCGGGAATCTCGAAGTAAAACTGGCCCTTGAAATTGACATAGTTCTCGGCAGATACCATACTACCCGATAACAGTACCGCAACTATTGCCAATATAAGAATCAATCTATTTTTCATATTTCTCAAACCTTCTCCTACCGTTCCTTCAAATCGGGAGACAAAAAGCATTCTCTTATCGATCAAGAGCCTCAGCAGGATAAATATCAAGTTCCCGCATCCATTTTTTAAGAGATTCGATCCGCAGATTCTCATCGGTCGGCATCGTGAACGGACGACCCCGTCCATCCAGAATGATTCCGACAACACCACCGGGCAGAACCGTTTCGACCTTGTTCCCTTTTCCCTTGCCCAAATCGAGATTTTTCATCGGCTCCAGAACCGCTTTGGCGGATCGTGGCTGACCTTTATCATCAAGCCCGAGTTTGAGCAGTTTAATTTCACCATGCTGTAACTTGCCGCTAACGGTGCCATCCGGCATTTCAATACTATAGGTCAAAACAACTCCACCCTTTTTGATCACTCCGACCGGAGCGACGCAACAACCAAGATGAATCAAACAATCTTTCTCAAACACTTCGGTGGCCGCCTTGGGATGCAAGGAGGAAAGAACCCCCAACTGAGGCATCATAAAGATTGAATCAACCGCCAGTCTGGTTATCCCCTCCGGGACAAAAGAGTCGATCATCATCAAAGCCGCCTGTTGCCGACGAGGAGCGTGCGACAGAACGCCGCCCGACCCGATCAGCATATCCAAACTCATCATATTTACGATGGTCGCGCCAGAACTATCCTGCTCGAAAGCGTCGGCGATGGTCCGTTGCTTTTGGACACCCTTTAGGGCAGTGGCAAAACTTTTGTGCTGTATAAATGCCAGACGAAGGGCCTCTTTGGCAATCGCCTGTTCAAAGATCAGTTCTTCCATCGACTGCGGAATTGTTGTTGGGCGAATCATTTTGTTTTTGACTCGATTACGCAGGTCACGCTCATCCATATTAAATGGCACCCAACGCATCACATTTGGTAATCCCGCCTCGGCAAAAACGTTGGAAATTGAATAACTCATCCCCAGATTGGCCGAAACCGTTCGGTTAAAAACGCCCTCTTCCCCTTCGGGGCGAAAGAGCGAAAAGACATCGGTGGTGGCCCCACCGATATCAACCCCGACCGCTTCAATATCTTCGATGTCGGCAATCGTTTTGATAATTGCGCCAACCGCACCTGGAGTCGGCATAATCGGTGCATCGGTCCACTCCATCAGCTTGCTGTAGCCGGGAGCCTGGGCCATAACATGTTCCATAAACAGATTATGAATCTCTTCCCGGGCCGGATGCAAATTTTCACGTTCCAAAACCGGCCGTAAATTATCAACGATCCCCAAGTCAACCTTGTTTCCCAAGGTATCCTTGATCGCTTCCCGCGCATCTTTGTTACCGGCAAAGATTACCGGCAGTTGATAGCTGGAACCGAGACGGGGCCGAGGATCGGCCGCCGCTACCAACTCGGCGATTTCAACAACGTGCGAAGTTGTCCCACCATCAATACCACCAGAGAGCAAAATCATATCGGGGCGCAGATGGCGAATCCTTTCGATCTGCTGATGAGGGCGACGCTTGTCGTTGGAAGCAATAACATCCATCACAATCGCTCCGGCACCCAATGCCGCGCGCTCGGCTGATTCGGCTGTCATCGAGCGAACCACACCGGCCACCATCATCTGCAAACCACCACCGGCCGATGAGGTTGAGATATAAATATCGCACCCTTCCGATCCGTTAGCGGGAGTAATAATCCGGTCGTTTTCATCCAGAAGTTTTTTACCGCACAACTCACCAACTTCGGCAACGGCGTTTAAAACGCCCATCGTTACATCTTCAAAGGGAGCTTCAACGGTTGTTGGTGCTTCGCCTCGCTGAATCAGGCGAAATTCCCCATCCCGTTTTTCAATTAGAATCGCCTTAGTCGTGGTCGATCCGCAGTCGGTTGCCAGAATCGTGTTTATGTTATCAAGATTGTCAAGCATGGAAATTTTCTCTCACGTTATTGCCTAAATTATCTAAAAATCTATTCATATCTTCCCGTACCCAATTTGCCAAATCGCAATATTGTAATTTGGCAAAGATACAGAATATAATAGCGACCGGTCGGTTTGTCCACCGATTTTGATGCGCGAACCATAATAATTAGGCCAAATTTCCTCCCCTACCCAGCTTGTGGAGAATTGGGCAAAATCGAGCCAAAAGGGCTCGCTTTAGAATAGAAGCAAGTGGGCAGAAAGTGCAGAATTCCGGCGTACACTCCCGTTTTTTGTTGATTGGAAGGCAACCGTTTTCTATCATTTTCAATCTGAGAAGTAAAACAAGTTAAACGCAAACCTTTTAGGTAAAAGCGGTGTAAAACAAACTATGATAGAAACATTGACGACTACTGTTCATGGCTACAATCCAATTCTCCCCTTCTTCTCCGGTGGCGTTTGGGAAATTTTGGGAAATTCCTCATTTTTTGGAATTCTGATTCTGTTTGTTCTGATCGTTATGTCACTCATCTCATGGGTCATAATGGTCAATAAATATTTTATTTTTAAAGAGGTTCAGGTTCAGACTGAGAAATTTCAAAACCAGTTCAACCGCTCCAAACAGTTTTCAGAGCTATTAGGGCAGGTCAAGCTGTTCAAGTTGACTCCGCTCGGGGCGATCTATATGGCTGGCATTAAGGAAGCGGACGCTATCATGGAGGCCAAAGATTCCAACTCTCCCCCCGACCAGCCGCGTGCCAGACTGACTGAAGATGACTTCAAAACGGTTGGGTTGATGTTAGATAAATCGATCACCGAGAGCATCAGTAAGTTGGAAAAAAATGTTGTATTCTTAGCGACCGTCGCCAACGCCGCCCCATTTTTGGGACTGTTGGGAACCATCGTTGGTGTTATGGAATCGTTCTGGTCGATTGGTGAACGTGGTTCTGCTTCTTTAGCGGTTGTCGCTCCCGGTATTGCCGAGGCGCTTTTGGTTATCGTCGTCGGTCTGGCCGCCGCGATCCCGGCGGTGATCGGTTTCAACTGGGCCAATAATAATTTGAAAAACCTGACCGATCAGGCCAACAATTTCAGTCTGGAACTATTGGCGAGGTTGAAAAAGGATAGCTACCGGTGATCAAGCGAACCTATGCCCCGATGGCCGATATCAACGTCACCAACCTCGTTGATGTAATCCTGGTCCTTCTGATTATTTTCATGATTACCGCCCCGATGTTACAATCCGGAATTGATATCAACCTGCCCAAAACGAGGGCGGCTATTCAGGATGATCTGGCTGATGGGGTCGTCCTGACGATCGACAATAAGGGTGGGATTTTCATTGATGATGTTTGGGTCAACCTGCCTGATTTTGAGAAAACGCTTGATGGCATTTTGTCTGATAAAAACAGTTCGACGGTATATATCAGGGCCGATAGCGGCGTCGTTTATGGCAAAGTTGTCAATGTTGTCGCCCGGATTAAAGAGATGGGAATTGATTACCTCGGTCTGGTCACATCGCCGGTTGAAAATGGTAAGAAGCGTAGAGGAAAGTGAGCCGGGAAATGGACCTGACCTCTCGAGATTACATCGTTTCGCTGATTCTGCACGTCGGGTTTTTTGTCATAATCGCCTTGATGAATCCGTTTAAAATCAAAATGCATCAGGATTTCGAGTCAATCGCCGTCAACGTTATCTCTATGCCCCCTTTGGGGAATCCAGAACTTATCAAAGCGGAGATGCCGGAGATAGCGATTCCTCAGGCGATGGTTGATGATGATATCGCCGTACCGATTTCAGAACCGGAATCAAAAACGGAAAAAATGGTGATTGAAAAACCGGTAGAAAAACCGAAACCGGCCGAACCAAAGCCGAAGAAAGAGCCAAAAGAGAAAAAAGAGACCGGCTACCAGAGTAAAGTGAAAACGGGTGACAAATCGCAAAAGGGTGGAACCGACGTTAGCGATCAACTTGGTCCGGGGAGCAAATTCGGATCAGCCACCGTTGATAATGCCAATTTTAACTATCCGTACTATTTTATCCAAACCTTTGGCAAAATAGAACGGAACTGGTCCAACCCGGTCGCCTCCAACCAACCGATCTCCTGCGTCATATATTTCCAGGTTATGCGAACCGGAACGATTCTCGAATCAAGAATTGAGACATCGTCAGGATTGGAAATTTATGATCGGGCCTGCTTGCGAGCTTTACAAGCATCGGCTCCCTTACCGCCGTTACCGGATGATTTCCGGGATGACATCATCGGCATTCACCTTGAATTTATCCACAAACCGAGATAATTATGAATAAACATATTTTGTACATTTTTGTTTTGCTACTTGCCGTCGCCAATCTATCGGCCCAGGTAACCGACTATGAAGGCTCCATCGAATCGCGTAAGGGGGCTGAACCGACCAAAATGGCGGTTGAGGACTTCACCATATCCGGGTCAGAACGACCATCAGTTTCTGATTCCATCATAATGCTTCGCATATCAGAAGTTATCCGAGCCGATCTGAATTTCTCCCCATTCTATGAAATTGTTCCTCTCGATACTTTTTATATGCGTCATATGGAACTGGAAGTGATGTCCCTTTTGGGTTGGTCGCAACTTGGTGCTCGGTATGTCGTCCGGGGGGAATGCGACTTTTCCGGAGAGGATGTTTCTATACGATATGAAATGCACGTCGCCGGGACCGGGATGGTTTTTGCCAGAGGCCGCTTGAAGTCGATTAAGACCAATCACCGCCGGCTGGCGCACAAGATCGCCGACGATATAATTTATTACCTGACCGGCGATAAGGGTATTTTTGATACGAGAGTTTGCTTTATCTCCAAGCGAACCGGCAATAAAGAGATCTACCTGTGCGATTACGATGGAGCCAATATTTATCAACTGACCGGTAACGGCTCGATCAACCTCTCCCCGACCTTCGACTCAGATAACCGCAAAATTCTGTTTACCTCATTTATGAACGACGATCCGGAGCTGTTTCAATATGATGTAGTTACCGGCAAAGTTGACCAGGTGGCCGCCTATCCCGGCATTAATTCTGCCGCCCGTGTCTCCCCCGATGATCAATCAATTGTTTGTGCTCTCTCTCGTGATGGGAACGCCGAGTTGTATCTGCTGGAACGATCAGGTCGGATCAAAAAGCGCTTAACCTATACCAAGTCAATCGAATCGGCCCCCTGTTGGTCACCCTCAGGAAGCGAAATCGCATTCAGCTCCGATCGGACCGGGTCGCCACAAATTTATGTCATGGATTTGGATGGAACCAACCTGAGACGGATTACCTATAACGGTAATTATAACGACTCCCCCGATTGGCACCCCAAAGGGGACAAGATTGTTTTTTTGAGTCGAGTCAACGGGAAGTTTAATATCTGTACGATAGATATCACCGGTAATAACTTTCGTGTCTTGACCGAACGAGGCAACAACGAAAACCCGCATTGGTCCCCGGATGGGAATCATATCATTTTTTCATCGACGCGAACCGGGACTAAAGAAATCTTCATTATGGACCTGTACGGTAATGAAGAAAAACGACTGACGACCGGTGGTGGAAACTCCAACCCGGCCTGGGCCGGATACAGCAGATAAGCCTATTTTTTAGCCATTTTGTATAAATTATGGTTGCTTTGAGTTAATCAATATTGTACTGTTTTTTAGAGCGGAAAAGAAAATAGTTATTAACGATAAACGTATGAATAATTAGGGAGGGACAGATGAAAAAAGTCCTGATAATAGTTGGTCTCATTGCATTGTTACTTTCAGTTTATGGGTGCGGTAGCAAACCGCCACCGCCAGAACCGGAACCGATTGCTGTGGTTGACACCACTCCACCACCCCCGCCACCACCTCCGCCACCACCACCTCCGCCACCACCAACCATCACAGAGGGTGATTTTGTCACCGTCTATTTTGATTTTGACAAGCACAATGTCCGGGCCGATCAAAAATCTAACCTGGAAAATAACGCCTCAGTAATGAGAGAGTTCTCATCGGCGGTGGTCAAAATCGAAGGGCATTGCGACGAACGCGGAACGGTTGAATACAACCTCGCTCTGGGTGATAAGCGGGCCAATTCGATCAAGGAATATCTGGTCAATTTGGGCATCGCCCCGGATCGTATTGAAACCATCAGCTACGGCAAGGAACGTCCGGCCAGCTCCGGTAGCACCGAAGCGGCCTGGACCAAGAATCGTCGAGCCGAATTTCGTGTCATAAAAAAGTAGTCGGCCATCATGAATCCGACTATTGAAAAACTCATACAGGGATATCGCCATCAGGCGATCTCCCTGTTTTTTGTTGTTCTTATGCTGGTCATATTTTCCGGCTGTGCCATGAAGCAGGATGTCATGCGGGTCGAAGAAAAAGTCAACCAGATTAAGAATGACCAAATGCTTCTGCGAGCCAAAATCGATCATATTGATTCTCTTACCGTTGCCAGTCTGGAGCAGAACAATAATGTTCGAGTCGAGGTTCGCTCGACTCTCGGTGAAGTCTCAACTGCGCTGGAACAGATAAAAATTCAGATGGACGATCTTCAACAGGTTATCTTTCGCCTGTCACAAAAGGCGGATCAGCCTCAGGCAACTCTGCCACCACCGGTCGTCATCTCGCCAGACAGCTCCTTAGAACCGGGTACAACGACGACAGCCGATGTTTCCGGGCAACCAAGTGTTGATTGTCGCAAGTTGTGGGACAACTCGTTTAAGGATATGTATAGGGGCCAGCACGATCTGGCCATCGCCGGGTTTTATGATTATCTCAAGTTTTGCCCAGATGGTCATTATGCTGACAACTGTCAGTACTGGATCGCCGAGGCTTATTATGAGATGAAACAATTTCCCCGGGCGATGGAGGAGTATCAAAAGCTTCTCGATAATTATCCCGAATCGGGCAAGCGCGCCACAGCCTTTTTTAAGTTGGGGCGGTGCTCCGAAGAGTCGGGTGATAACAAAAAGGCCTTAGAATATTTCCTGATATTGCAAAACGATTATCCCGGTTCAGTTGAACATGAGCAGGTTCGGGACAAAATCGCCTTGATGCAAGAGGGGCAATGACTGATTGAGTTATAACCCTCCTATCGTAAATATATCAACCCCGGCCAAAGTCGAACGATTTAGCCGGGGTTTTTATCAGCTGGACGAAGAGATGCTGTATGTCCCCATTTATCCCGGCGGACAATTTTATTCATTCCTCGATGCGACCGAAATAGATTCCAACAAACCGAATGATCCTCTGCTTAATTTCGATATTGATCGGGCCGGTAATCTCACCTTTATCAAACTCAATCTGGCCCGCGCCAAATGGCCCGTAAAAAAGCAGATTGACCAGCCTGCCACAACCCTTTCAGCCGAAGTTCACTTCCGTCAATTCCGGGAGCAGATCAGCAGTTTCGAGCTTGTCACAAACAAGTCCAAAGATTACCTCTGCCTGATTTTCCGATCCCAAAATGAACCGAAAGAGGCGACAGAGGCGAAAGAAAATCTGGCAACCTATCGCATCGCCGATAACATTATTATAGAGTTGTCAGCGGGGGCTGAAATCAGCCGGCTATGGATATTAGAAATTGTTGAGGACAGAGGGGCACGCCAAATGGCCGCCTGGAGAAAAAAGCTTCGCCTTAGTTGATACTAAGGCAATAATTAATTAATCAGAAGTAGTCCCTCTCTTCACTTTATCATACGACCCAGCCCAAAAAAAGGAGCCGCAATTGCGACTCCTTAATCTATCAAACCACTCTGGTCAATCCAGCGAAAAAATAACTTTTACTTTTTCGCTTTTGCGCCTTTCTTCTTGGCCGCCGCCTTCTTCATCGCCGGCTTTTTGGCAGGTTTCTTCTCGACCTTGGAACTCTTCTTGACCTTGGTCACAACCGCTTTAGCCTTGGTTGTTTTCTTGGCTTTAGCTGTCGTTGAACTCTTTGAGGAGGCCGGTTTCTTTTTTGCCGAACCTTTTTTCTTGCTCGGCTTGGCCAGACTCTCTTTATCCCTCAGAGTAGCCTGAGCCGAAACCAAACGAGCGATAGGCACCCTAAACGGAGAACATGAGACATAGTCCAATCCAATCTCATGACAGAACTGGATCGAATCGGGGTCACCTCCATGCTCACCACAAATACCAACCTTAAGCTTAGGATTAGTCTGACGACCCTTTTCGGTACCCATTTGGATCAACTGTCCAATTCCTTCAGTATCAATGGTCACAAATGGATCCTTCTCCAGAATTCCTTTTTCAGAGTAATATCTGAGGAATTTGGTCGCGTCATCGCGCGAGAACCCCATGCCCATCTGAGTCAGATCGTTGGTCCCGAAGGAGAAGAACTGTGCCTCTTCGGCAATCTGGTCGGCCGTTAATGCGGCCCGCGGGATTTCAATCATCGTCCCGATCAGGTATTCAACCTTATGCTTGGAACGACCGATGATACCGTTGGCGATTCGCTCCACAACCTCTTTTTGATTGCGGAATTCATTGATGTGTCCCACTAACGGAATCATAATTTCCGGATAAACCTTCTTACCCGTTTTGGCCACATCACAGGCGGCTTCAATAATCGCCCGTACCTGCATCTCGGTGATTTCAGGATAAACGATTCCCAGACGGCATCCGCGATGACCCAGCATCGGATTCATTTCCTTAAGTTCATCAATACGCAGAATCGTTTTGCGAAGAGTGGCCAATTTGGCGTCGTACTCTTCATCGGTTTTATCCAGCGCGGCCATCTTGGCTTCAATTTCTTCCTGACCGGGAAGAAATTCATGTAATGGAGGATCAAGTGTTCGGATCGTCACCGGGTAGCCGTCCATGACATCAAACAGTTTTTTAAAATCTTTCTTTTGAAAGGGCATCAGCTTATCCAAAGCCTCTTGACGTTTGTCAGTCGAGTCAGCCAGAATCATCTCACGCACAATCGCCAATCGAGCTTCCGAAAAGAACATATGCTCGGTGCGGCATAGCCCGATCCCTTCGGCACCAAAGGCCAAAGCCTGCTTGGCATCAACCGGGGTATCGGCATTGGCACGGACACCCAACCGGCCCATCTCATCGGCCCAGCCCATAATGGTGGCAAATTCACCCGACAGTTCAGGGTCAATCGTCGCTACGCTTCCAACAATAATTTCGCCGGTCGATCCATTTATGGTAATCACTTCGCCCGACTTAATAATCAGTTTGCCAATATGAAACTGCTTTTTCGCCTCGTTGACTCTAATCGCTTCACATCCGGCCACACACGGTCGGCCCATCCCACGCGCAACAACGGCGGCATGAGAAGTCATTCCACCGCGCGAAGTCAAGATACCGACAGCTGAATTCATCCCCTCAATATCATCCGGGTTGGTCTCCTGGCGCACCAGAATACAACTCTTCTTGCCTGATACTTTGACCGCTTCGGCGGCAGAAAAGACGACGACTCCGGAGGCGGCCCCCGGTGAGGCATTCAAACCTTTGGCGACAACTTTGTATTTAGCGGCTGGGTCCAGGCGGGGATGAAGGAGGTGATCCAGTTGATTAGGATCTATCCGCATGACTGCCTCTTCGGATGAAAGGAGTCCCTCATCAACCATGTCGGTGGCAATTTTCAAAGCGGCCTGGATGGTCCGTTTACCGGAACGGGTTTGAAGCATAAACAGATGACCGGCTTCGATGGTAAATTCAAAATCCTGAACGTCCCGATAATGCTTTTCCAACCGGTCCGTGATTTTGCGCAATTTGTCATAAACCGCCGGCATCTCTTTTTGAAGTTGAGAAATTGGTGTTGGAGTACGGACTCCGGCGACAACATCTTCACCCTGAGCATTAATCAGATATTCACCATAAAATTCATTCTCACCAGTGGCCGGATTACGGGTAAATCCAACCCCGGTCCCGGAGTTATTTCCCATATTACCATAAACCATCGCCTGAATGTTAACGCCGGTCCCCAGGTTACTGGGAATATCGTTTAATCGACGGTAAGTGAGGGCACGAGGATTGTTCCAGGAACGAAAGACAGCGTCGCGGGCTAAGGCCAATTGCAGGTATGGATCTTCAGGAAATGGTTCGCCGGTTTTTTTGGCGATTATTTTTTTGTATTTTTTGACAATATCCTGAAGGTCGGCAATTTGCAACGAACTATCATGCTTGATGTTTTTATCTTTTTTCTTCTTGGTGATGACATCCTCAAAGAGGTCCTTGTCGATGCTTAAGACAACATTACCGAACATCGAAATAAAGCGGCGATAATTGTCATAGGCAAAGCGAGGATCGCCATGCTTTTCGATAAAACCGGCCAGGGTCTCTTCATTCATCCCCAGATTCAAAACGGTATCCATCATCCCCGGCATTGAAAATTTTGCTCCGGAGCGGACCGAGACCAAAAGCGGGTCCTTGGGATCGCCAAACTTACGCCCCATAGACTTCTCTATTTTCCCCATATACGATTTCATGTCCTGCTCAAACCAGTCAGGCAAAATCATGTTATGTTCATAATAAAGATGGCAGGCTGAGGTGGTAACGGTAAATCCGGGTGGTACCGGAATTTTGATATTAGTCATTTCTGCCAGACCGGCACCTTTGCCGCCCAGAAGATCTTTCATTTCACCCGTTCCTTCAGCTTTTCCGTCGCCAAAGAAATATAGATATTTATCCTTCGCCTTGCTCTTACTCACTTTAGCCTCTTTTTTTGATTTTTTCGCCGGTTTCTTGGTAGATTTGGCCATTGTTATATCACTCCACATTTAGAAAAAACGATATCGTTCATTCAAATGAAAAGTAGATATTTTTATGCCGTTGCGCAAGAGATAACGCTAACTGAAGGAAATTATTTGATGTTATTAGGCTAAATATGGTCCACTTTTGTACTTAGAAAGACAAAAAACAATCACATGGTGAACAACCGCTCACCTGAAATAATTTTCTCCAACATTTTGATCGTCTTCTCAACCGGCGAGTTCATCAAATCTCCGGTATTAAATGTTGAGCGGACCGCTTCACGCGGGCAATCAAAATTTGCCTTTCCCCGACCCCCTCGTTTCTTCTTATGAGTCAGGTTGTAAAGCCTTTGATATTCTTTTGCTTTTTCCTTGTGCATCTGATAATATCGGCGCTGATACTCTCGCCTGGCCTCAGCCGTAGAAAGCTTTCCCTTCTTGATAGTGGAAGATTCTTCCTCATTCTTCCGTGCCATCCCTAACCTCGCTTTCGCGTAACTGGTTCAAAGAAAACTCCTGAGTTAGGATCAAACGCTACAACCGCCCCTGATGCAAGGAGTTCCTACGTCGAAGAAATTACCTACATCTTAAGGCTTTGTCAAGCAAAATCTTACGGAAAATGTAACTTTCCCTGCGTATCAGCTTATTGTTTATACGCTTATGCTCAACAAAAGTTTGAAAATTTCCAAACATCCTTAACCACAAGGGGTTATATATTCCTTATTACAACCCATTTTGGTCCAGAATTTAGCGTCTGTTCCCTTCTCCTTCTCTTGAATCTTTTTACAGATAAGAAAGCGAAACTGCGTGTAATGAAGGCACGCGAGAAATATCTCCTCCCGTTTCCCCGCCCTCATTATTAATATACAGATGTTTTGACGTTTTGTTCAAGTTTAATTTAAATAATCTGAGAGGCGAAACAGCATCGCCGCTTTCAAACTGTCGCCCGCTTCAGGCCAAGCATACATGATACTCGCAACATGAGTTACTGCTCAAGCGAAGCATATGGGGTTAGGGAATTTGCGAATCTACCCCACACCTACGGTGTGGGGTAAATGGCTGTAACTCGCTTCGCTCGAACATCCACTAAAAAAGCCCCGCATCACACGGGGCTTTTATGAGTAAGCTTATTAAATTAAAAATTAAGCAGTTTCGGCAGTAGATTTATTTCTCAAATGTTTGATGAGCTCATAGAGAACAACCAAAACTATAATCAAGGCAAAGATCCAGACCAATGCCATCTTCCCACCGCCAGCTTCCCATCCTGTGGCAGTCCAATCTCGGATTACCTGAATACGCTGAATGAAAAGGGAGATACGAGCCATGACGGTATATCCAAACGATGCTCCAAATCCGATCATTAAGATATAAATACCGGTCTTGGCGACTCCGCCAAAGAGACCACGATGAGGAACCGAGAAGAAAAAATAGAACAACCCTGTTACAACACCGAGGATAATCACAAGCTCAGAAAACCCGGCCCAGAAACCGGCCTCAGTAAATTTATCCCCAACACCCAAAACAGTATTGACGGTATCAAACAGTTGTCTGCTGACCCGGTTTTGCATTTCGAGTGGAATTGCGACACCGGTACCGATGCCAATGTAGAGCG
This sequence comes from Candidatus Zixiibacteriota bacterium, assembly GCA_030588275.1. GTDB lineage: Bacteria > Zixibacteria > MSB-5A5 > GN15 > JAAZOE01 > JAUUYJ01. Next base: position 16,856 of record JAUUYJ010000016.1, read on the forward strand.
CGATCGGATAGCGTGAAATCCAGGCTTTCTTTTTGGAAAAGCGAAACCACATCATAAGTCCCAACAGGCCAGGAAGGATGTACCACCATTGCCCACCCCATATCTGCCACCACGGCTGACCAACCCACAGCTTGTCGAACAGAGTCGGAACCAGACTGGTGTAATAAAGAATCATTGTAAAATACCCGGTCGCGACGCCAACAAAGAGAGACTCGGAAAATTTATAAAACGCATTATCCCGATACAAAAAGGATAGAGTCATTAGTGTCAGTCCGATGCTGACCGTCGTCCATAAAAAAGTTCCCCAGTCCATCAGCTAACCCGACCTTTCTTCTTGGAAATCAAATACCCGACATTGCCAATAACGATAAAGAGGATAATCAACATATGTGCCCAGACCTGTACTTTCATAGCCTCCATCGCTGGTCCCGGTTTATCCCCTGGCTCGCGCACCAGGATTTCGTACTCGGCGGCGCCGAGCATCCCACCCATCAGGCCAAATATCTGGCCCGACTGCAAATATGGATAATAATCAGCCGCCATAACTCCGGTCAGGCCAACCGCCAATTTGGCGTTGTACCTGCCATTGGCGCCAGAAATCCAGTAGTCAACCCCACTGGTTCCGGTTATCAGGATAATCCCTTCGACATCGTCATAGTTCACAATCCCGTCCATGATCGGAATCTCTTTTATGAGAGTGTTATAATAATCGTTGGGAAAGCTTATGTTGTAGTTTTGACCCATACTCAAAATTACGATTGTGGGATAAGGCTTGTAACCCAAAAAGACAATATCTTCTCCATAGACTACTTCCCGACCATGTTTGATTTTCACCGAATCAATGATATCAAGCATCGCCGCTTCCGCCATACCGGGACCGTTGGCCGACAAAGCGGTCATGATAATCTTGACCCCCTTGGCCATAACCTGCTCCATAATGGCATAGGTCATCGGATGCATCTCCGCCATTGAGCCGGGATCGTAGTCGATTGCCATGTGGAGGTACTGACCCTCTTCAAGCGATTCCACAAAGTTATAAATGTCTCTAACTTCATCGTGAACCCTCAAAGGAGAGTCAAAGTCAATCATGACGGTAATAACAACAACCGCCGCCAAAGAGAGGTAGATCCATCTTCGGTCGAGTGCAGCTAATTTTTCAAATATTCCCATATTCTCCTCCTCAATCCCCGCCCAGATAGGTTCTCTCGATTCC
>JAUUYJ010000159.1 GCA_030588275.1 Candidatus Zixiibacteriota bacterium
CCAGCAATATATGTTGATTCCAAAATTGTTCTGAGATTAATAATATACAACCAAAAAACCGAATATCTTACCCCGTTGCTACGCCCTGATAGGGCTACGCTCGAATGCCTCGTAATGACATCGAACAAACAAGTATGTGCAGGCAAGATAGTGAACAGACCAGACAGCGTTAGCGCGTCGAGTGCGAAAAGGGGCTAGCCCCCGAATAACTCACCCCGTTCGCTCCGCCCTGATAGGGCTACGCTCAGGGGTTAGAACCCAGTACGTCGCTAGCTCCTACTGGCTCTAGAAGAATAAACCCCTCACGGAAATCCGCTCGGGGTTTTGACAAGAGAGAGATAAGCAATATGAGTCCAGCCACCCATCAATTAAGATTGGCGACAATAACTCATTCACTAAATCAAGATTAATTTAATCTCACTTGCCGATCAATGCAACTGTTTTTTGTCCTAATTTGGCAGTAATTAATTGCTACCGGAATTACCTTCGGGGAGCTTGCCCCAATGAAGCTTACCGCGCAGAACGTCGTAGAATGAATTTTTCTTCAGCACAATAAAGTTGATATGGTATCCAGCCCGCCGAATAATAATCGAAGATTCCTGCGACAACCGACAGGAGACCTGACCATCAAGAGTCAGGACCGGGTCGGAATGTTTGGAACGGGTCACAATTCGCAGTTCATCATGATCGGGAAAAACAATCGGCCGGGTCGTCAAAGCAAAAGCGGAGATCGGAGACACAATAAAAGCGTTCATGGCCGGACTTAGAATCGGTCCACCGACCGCCAATGAATATGCGGTCGAACCGGTTGGAGTTGAAACTATCAATCCATCGGCGGTATAGGAACAAATAAATGAACCGTTGGCATAGAGGTTTAAACTTATCAACCTCGAAACCGACCCACGATCAATGACGATATCGTTGAGGGCAAAATTTGAATCAAGTTGCTCGTTATTCTCAAGCTCAACCTCGGCAACCATTCTCTCTTCAAGAATATATTTTCCATCCAATACGGCCGAAAGCGTCTCTTCAAGAACCGCCGGCTGAAGCTGTGTCAAAAAACCTAAAGAGCCGAGGTTGATCCCTAAAATAGGAATACCGGCATCCCCCACCGCACGAGCCGTCGCCAGCATCGTTCCGTCCCCACCGAGCGAAACGACAACGTCAGACCGGGCGGCGATCTCATCTCGTGGAACAACCGGTAGTGAAGTCTCTATAGAATCGGATGCCGTTTTGCACAGGGTTAATTCGACAGCGTTACTATCTCCCCACTCAACGATCCGCCCGATAACTTTTTCGGCATCGGGTCGAGACATATTGGCAATGATGCCCAGGCGCATTTAACTCTCTTTGTCAACAATTTCTGTATTTGGTGAAAGATCGGAAGGCTTATCTTCAACCTTACGATCGGTTGCTTCTTTCTTTTTACCATTTTTCCTGATATTAAATACATTCAGTATCGAACGACGCGGCTTGACCATCTCGGTTATCGTACGATGGATACTATCCTCGTCCAACCCAATCTCCTTTAAAAGAAGTGGCCGCGCACCATGTTGCACAAAGCGATCAGGAATCCCAATCCGCTCTACCTTGCCGTCATAACCGATACTATAAAGATAGTCTAATATACCAGATCCAAGCCCACCGCTAACAGAGTTTTCTTCAACCGTAATAACTCGTTCAAACCGCTGGGACAACTCCGTGAGAACTTCCAGGTCAAGCGGCTTAATAAACCGTGCGTTAATCAAGGAAACTCCCACCCCTTCTTTGGCCAACCGTTTGACCACACTATGACACGGTGCCACCATCGAACCGGTTGCGATCAAAGCCAGGTCGTTCCCACCCGACATAACTTCCCATCGTCCCCACTCAAAGCGATTCTGATCCTGCCCCAACTCAGAAGGAATGCTTCCGCGCGGATATCGAATAGTAACCGGCCCAACCCGATTTTCAACCGCATAGGCCAACATCTGTTCCAGTTCATCACCGTTAGCCGGGGCGGCAATTGTCATATTCGGAATCGGACGTAAGTAACTGAGGTCAAAAGAGCCATGATGCGTCGGGCCATCTTCCCCAACCAATCCGGCTCGATCAACGCAGAAAATGACCGGCAATTTCTGAAGGGCAACATCATGAATAATCTGATCGTAGGCCCGTTGCAAAAATGTAGAATAGATGGCACAGACCGGTTTGGCACCGCCAGCAGCCAGGCCTGCAGCATAGCAGACGGCATGTTGCTCGGCAATACCGACATCAAAAAAGCGATCAGGATATTTCTCAGCAAATTCGGATAAGCCGGTCCCCGGAGCCATCGCCGCGGTTATCGCCACCAGTTTTGAATCCTTCTCCGCCAACTCCAACATCTTTTGGCCAAAGACCGCCGTATAAGAAGGTAATGCTACTTTCTTTTCTGACTGACCAGTGACCTTATTGAAGGCAGAAACACCATGATACTTGGTTGCATTCTTTTCAGCCGGTTCGTACCCCTTACCCTTTTGAGTAATAACATGGAGCAGGCGCGGTCCGGGAAGTTCTTTAATCTGTCCAATTGTTTTTAGCAAAAGGGGTAAATCGTGTCCATCAATCGGCCCAAAATAACGGAAGCCAAGTTGCTCAAACATTGTTCCGGGTGTCAACAATCCCTTTAACTGCGATTCGAAATGAGAAACCGTCTCGCGAATCTTATCCGCCTTCTTAAGACGACCCAAAAATCTCCAGATATCATCCCGAACCTTATTGTAAGACTGATCGGTCATAATATTGGTAAGGTATTTTGACATTGCCCCAACATTCTTGGAGATCGACATTGCATTATCATTGAGAATAACAAGCAGATTCTGCTTCTGCTCTCCAGCATTATTCAGCCCTTCAAAGGAAAGACCTCCGGTTAAGGCACCATCACCAATGATGGCAACAACGTGATGCTTCTGATTCAACCGATGGGCCGCTTCAGCCAGACCAAGAGCGGCTGAAATGGAGGTTGAAGCATGTCCGGCGCCGAAACAATCGGTATCAGATTCAGATCGCTTGGTAAACCCGGACAACCCACCATACTGTCGAATAGTATTAAAACGACTCCGCCGACCGGTCAGCAGTTTGTGAACGTATGATTGATGCGCAACATCCCAGACAAACTGATCGGTAGGGCAATCATACAGATAATGAAGCGCCGTGGTGATCTCAACCGCACCCAGATTGGAAGCCAGATGTCCCCCCGACTTGCTAACGGTTGAAATTATCTCCTGCCTCAGATCATCGGCCAACTCCAAAAGTTGCTCTTCATTCAGCTCTTTCATGTCGGAGGGGCTATTTATACGATCAAGAATCATTGTAATTTCCTTAGTTCTGTCGGCCATTTATAAAACGGGCCAATTCGATCAAGTCTCCGGTCTGACCCGGAATTGAAGCAATAGAGGCAACCGCTTGATCTATCAATTCGGTAGCCATCTGTTTTGATTTATCAACTCCAACGACACCGGGAAAGGTCGCCTTACCATTTTTGGTATCGGAACCAATCGGCTTGCCAAGAAGCTCGGTAGAACCCTCAATATCCAAAATATCATCAACGATCTGAAATGCCAGACCAATTTTTTCACCATACATTGTTATACAGGATAACTCCTCAGAAGTTGCTCTGGCCAAAATCGCCCCAATCCGGACGGCACACCGAATCAGCTTCCCGGTTTTATGCTCATGAACAAAAGTAATCTCTTCCAAGCTGAGCGGGCGATCCTCAGCCTCCATATCAGCTATCTGTCCAGCCAACATCCCTTGTGTACCAATAGATTCGGCCAATTCGGTTACGACTCCGGCATTCCCGGTCGAAGCCATCAACCTGAAGGCGAGGTCATGCAGAGCATCGCCAGCCAGGAGTGCGATCGCCTCATCATATCTTTTGTGAAGCGTCGGTCGCCCCCGCCGCAAATCGTCATCATCCATACAGGGCAAATCGTCATGAATTAGTGAGTAAGAATGAATAAACTCCAAAGCCACAGCCGCCGGTAAAATCCCTTCACCAGATCCACCACAAGCCTCGAATGATGCAAGGGCCAAAATCGGCCGCAACCTTTTTCCTCCGGCCATCACCGAATACCGGATCGCCGAATGAAGCGATTGCGGATACTGATCGGCAGGCGGAAGATGTAGATCTATATAGCTCTCAATAATTCTCTGTTTCTCGACCATATAGGGCGGTGCAGAAACTCTAGTCTGTTCACTCATTATCATTCCCGGATACCTGCTCCAGGTTAAATTTCTCGGCAATTTTAGACAGCTTGGCAATTTGACCTTCGGCATCTCCCAGTTTCCCATGGCAAACGGCGGCAATCTCTATCCCCTCAGTATATTGGGCAATAGATTCTTCCAAACTTTTCTCTCCCGATTCCAACTCGGAGACGATCTCCTCCAATCGAGCTAAAGCGGTTTCAAAATCTTTAAACTTATCATTCTTTTCTGTCTTTGTCATATCAATCTAAATTTCCCGTTATCCTATTCTATCACTTCCGGGGCTTCTTCTCTTGTACGTCAGAATAGATCGAACCGTCCGGTAAAATCGTCTCAATTCGATCCCCGACCGAAACAGTTTCAACCGAGGCAATCACTCGCCCAGTATCAGGCTGGCGTGTTACCGAATAACCGCGTGCCAGTACTCCAAGTGGCGATAACGCCTCCAAGCGAGAAGCAGAACCGGCCAGACCTTTGCAAAAGGTATCATACCTCTTTTCAGATAGCAAGCGCAAAAGTCGGACTTGCTGGTCGAGATATTGATATCTCCCTTCAAGAATCGTCTCCGGTCGAGACATGGCACGGGTTGACAGAAGCGATCCCAGAACATCCCGACCATCTTTAATTGAATCGGTCACTGATCGTCCCATCCGGTTTATCATCGAATTCAGATTGTCATTAAAATCGGCCAAAAGCCAGGCAACAATCTCAGCCGCCATCGACGGCGTTGCCGCCGAATAATCTGCCACCAGATCGGTCAATGTTAAATCAACCTCATGCCCGACAGCTGATACAACCGGAATATCCGATTCATAAACAGCCCGGACAACCTCTTCGCTATTGAACCCCCACAAATCTTCAAGCGATCCACCACCGCGACCAATGATTATCAGGTCAACCTGGCCATACTCATTAAATCGTTTGATCCCTTCGGCCAATCCAGACGGCGCAGAATCACCCTGCACCTCCGAAGGCCAGAGAACAATACTGATTTTCCGGTTACGCCTCTTAATGACCCGAACAATATCATGAATCACCGCTCCGGTAGGGGAAGTCACAACACCGATCCGCATCGGATGACTCGGTAACTCTTTTTTGTGCTCCGGATCAAAAAGTCCCTCTTTGGATAACTTCTCCTTCAGTTGCTGAAAAGCCAGTTCCAACGCACCGGTCCCGGATGGAAGCATCCGATTAACAGACATCTGAAACGACCCATTTCGATCGTAAATTGTCAAGGCACCCTGAATGAGAACTTTGAGGCCATCTTTCGGCTCAAATTTCAACGCTCCACCCTTGGACCGCCACATTGCACACCGCAATTGACATTGGTCATCCCGGATAGAAAAATACCGATGGCCAGAACCATGCAGATGATAATTAGTAATCTCACCCTCGACCCAGACGGATGGGAAAGACTCCTCAATCGCATATTTGGCCATACGGTTGACGGCAGAAACGGTGTATATTTGATCCGGTTTGTTCGACATAGTTTAGAAAATACGGGATAACTCAATTTGCGCAATCAGTTTATTCAGGAATTTTCGACCGGGTGAAAATACTGGTAAATTATCTTCGCCAACGGCACCGGGATTCCTTTGAGGTCGGCAATCTCACCGATTGAAGCTTCTTTGATTTTCTTGATCGACCCAAAATGTTTGAGTAAAATTATCTTCCTCGTCTCCCCGACACCGGGGATACCATTTAGCTCCGACGCAATCACCCGCTTGCCGCGCAGTTTCCGGTGGTATGAAATTGCGAACCGGTGCGCCTCATCCCGAACCCGTTTGAGCAAAGCCAGCGCGGGAGAACTTCTTGGGATCGAAACTGCCATAGATTGTCTTGGAACAAAAACCTCCTCCAACCGCTTGGCCAGACCAATGATCGGTTGCGTTTCACA
>JAUUYJ010000195.1 GCA_030588275.1 Candidatus Zixiibacteriota bacterium
AGGGGTGATCCGGGTGGATGAGGATTTCCCAGAATATGAGCGCAGGCGATAAACTCGCCGCAATCCCAGTAACTGAGGGTTGGGGCGACTGTCATTCGATAAATGATAAACGCGACAATAGCAACTAATGCGGCCATCATGGCGTTGACTCTGTCAAAACCCTGATTGTTCAATTCTACGGTGGACCGGTCCACAAATGCCTCCTAAAGTAATTCTTTTGTCAGGTCGATACCTTATACATATGTGTCATCGATATTCTCGAAGACAAGACCTTAAATATATCTTTTCGTTGACATTAGACAAGCTTTTTTAGTCCTGGAATAGTCCAGGTTCTTCAACGGAGGTTAGTATGTTATTTTGGTGTGGAGTTCTATTTGTGCTGGGGGTTACCGCCTTTATGGACTCTCTGTTCAATTACGGCGAAATCTTTCGACGGATTAATTCGGTTCTGTTTCTTTTGATCTCTTTGGCAATTTTGGTTCGGACGACATCAAAAATAAAATTGGCCAAGTTGGAACGGTTTCAACAACAGGTCGAAGATCTGGAGCAAAAGGTTAATAATCTATCGCAGAAAAAGCAGAAGTCGATGTATTAAATTGCGCTAAATTTGGGGCCGGTCGTAAATTGGATGCTAAATATTCCCCCCCCCTGCACCACTTCGGCCGGCTTGTCTCAAAATCTCTCAGATCTCGGCGGCAAAGGGGAAGGTCGCATAATCAGATAAAAGCTTAAGATAAATATCCAACCCAGCCTGATTCGTCTTCTCATCTGCAAACAACATATCAGCCTTAATTTTTTGGGCAAATGGATAGTAGTATGAATCGGGGAATTGGCTCTTGAGACTATCGATGGCTGACCGAGCCAGCTCGATTTTATTCTGCGCGAAATACATCTCGGCCAATCCCAAATAAGAGGATGGGGCGACCTCCGGAAGACCTACACGGCAGATTTTCAACAAATAATGTTCCAGCGAATCGGCTTGCCCGATAAACTTGAAAAACTCGGCTCCGGCATACAAATCAAACTGCCCAACCGCTCCGGGGTCGATCTCTCCCAGTATCAAGCTGTACTGGATGGCATCGTTGACATACAAACCTCGTGGATAACGGGCGATCAGTTGGGAAAATCGCTTGTCTGCCTCGGTGAATTTAAGTCTGAAAATTAGATTACGAGCCATTTCAAACTCGGCTCGTTCACCCATTTGTGCCGGGATTTCGATCTCAAGTATTTGCTTGTAATAGCTATCGGCCTGGTCAAATTCAGATCGGCGACTGGCCAGATCGGCCAGACCAAAAAGGGCACCCATGGCGAATCGGGTTTTGCCCCCGCTGGTGACTGCGCTGGTCAGATAAGTTTCAGCCGAATCGTAATTATGGAGGTTGTCTTTGTAGATGGTCCCGATTTTGAAATTATCCTCAATAACCTGAACCGGTCGGTCAAATTTGGCCCGATGTTTTTGGTAATAGCCAATCGCTTCTTTATAACGGCCCACCGCTTGACAGGCTTCACCCAAAAGGGAGTAGGTGTGCCCGGCTAAAACCGCCTGTGGGTACGCTTTCAGAACATAACTGCCGGCGGTAATACCGTTTTCATACTTTCCATAGGCAATGCAACTTTGCACGAAGACAACAATATCGGCCCCGCCCCGCTCATTAAGGCTGTCCATATCGCGATGGAGGGCAAACGCCTCATCAAAGCGGTCCTGAACGATCAACAAATCAGCATAGGTTCTGATGAGCCCTTTGCTCACCTCGGTGCCATCATTACTATTGAGTTTTTTATACAGTACTGCCATTACAGTATCGGCTGATCCGGGATATCGGATAAGTTGGATAAGTTTACCTTCGGCCGTTTTTGCGGACATACTATCTTTTTCCATAAAGGCCAGATATTCGTCGGTCGCCTCGGCATATTTCTGTTGCGCCGCCAACGCATCCCCCTGCCAACTGGCCAATAGTGACCGGTTATTAAAAAATGCCCGAGCCGAATCGATAAAAGTGGTTTCCCTTTTGTAAAACCCAAACCGCTGGTAGATCGAGGCGATCTGGTACAGAACTTCCGGCAACGGCTCGGCTAAGGGGATAGCTTTTAGAAATTGGTAATCGGCTGAATCGGCATTTGCCAGCAAAAGGTGAGCGTGCCCATATTCACGACGCAAAATATAATTATCTGGATCGTTTTCAAGCCGTCGGGCCAGAACCAGAAGCAGTTTGTCGAAATTCTTTCCCTTTTCGAGGCACCTGATCAGGCGGTCTTTCAAATCTTCACGACCGGGATGCTTTTCAATTAACATCTCCAGCAGGTCGGCGGCCGGTAGATATTCACCCATCCTAATGAGCCGGTTGACCTGATCCATTTCCCGGATTTGCTCGGTCGTCCTTTTTTTCTCAGGCATTACTCTTAACGGACTGGGAGTCAGAGCAGGCTTCCGAATCGGTTTGGGAATCGGCTTGGGGAGCGAATCCTGCGCTAATGACATTGAGCCAAAAGTAGCCAGCCCAACGACCAGTATTGCAATTTTTGTAACCTGCCAAGACAACCGATTAATTCTCATTTTGCTCCGTCTGCTCAATTTGCCCGTTCTGATCTGATCCTGAGATTGCCCTGAAATATGCCTTGATCTGTTTTTCGTACTGCCGGGGATATCCGTCCTGCAGGTAACGATTCAGTTTCTCTTGCAACGTTTGAGTTCGATTGAATCCGGATTGGTCGAGCAGGCCGGGGGAATTTTTGAGAATCTCCTCGGCTGAGATCGCCTGACGTTCGCGGGCAAAGTCACGCCGGTTCAAAGATTTTTGCATATCGAGCATGCGGGAATAAACGCGCAACTGGCGATCTAATAAATCATCACCAATCTGCCCATCCTCCAAAATTTCTTCAATCGCCTTCATCTCCTCGGCGACCGCATCAAGGCGTCCCAGAAGGTCGCGGCGATTGCCAAACTCATCCTGAAGTTCGGTCATAGATTTACGCAAACTCCCCTGCTCGGCGGCCAGACGTTTGAGCCCCTCTTTTTGAGACTGACTCATTTTGTCACCCGGCTTGGAGCATTGTCCCTGTGTCTCCTGATTAATTTTCGACTGCTTGCGGCACATCGATTGCAAGCTTTGGCTGGGCTTGTCGCAGGAGCCACCCTTGTTGCATTCCTTCTGATTTTTCATCCCATCCAGAAGGCGAAGCGAAGTTTGGTTTAGCTTGAAAATTGATTGACGCTGGGAAGTCAACGATGACGAGGCGCGGCTCCCACCCAGGTTGTCGCATGTTTTTCCCATTTCATCTTTGGTCTCTTCCAGAAGGGTCCTGATTTCCGCCGCCAAAAAGGGGGATTGTTTACTCAGCTTATCAACTTTCTGTTGCAGACCGCTGACAGACTCTTTGAGCAGTTTCTGTTGGCTGGCCAACTCCGCCATCGATTGGCGACGATAGTTTTTGGAGCCGGATTTCTCATGAATCTCCTCCTGCCCGCGCGAGATGTAGTTGGCGTCGTTGATAGCCTCTCGCATATCGCGGGCGATCTGCTCCCCTTCCTGTTGCGACATCTGAGCCATTAGTCCCTGCATCATCTCGACCATGTCGGCCATCTTTTCCGAAGATTTTTGTCCCTCTTCTTTCGCCTCCTGCATCTGGCCCTGACTCAATTCGGCCAGCGTACTTTGAATCTCTTCATCCGGGTTAAACTGTTCGGTTGACTGAGCAAACTGTTCATGTTGCTCTGATTCGGCGAAGGGGGAATCGGCAACCAATTTTTTAAGTTTATCCGCTTCCTGCCCCAAAGTTTGGTTTTGTTTATCGAGCCGTTTTTCCCGTTCGGCCAGACGCTCCTTATTCTGCTGGGCGTTTGACTCTTCGGTTTCGACGTTGACCCGGTTTTGTTCGAGAAGCATCTCCTCGGCAATCTTGAGCATCGCCGCCATCTTTTGTTCAATCTGCATCCGCTTAAGGAGTTCGACCGAACGTTCCAGCTTTTTAAGCATCTCCTCCTGATTCATCTGGAAATCTTTCATCGCCTTATCCAGTTCATCCGGGGACATCTCTTTAAGAGCTTCGGCCAGCTTCTTCATCGCCTCCTTCATCTCTTCTGAAGCAATTTCGTTGAACAGCTTTTGAAGTTCCAGCATCTTTTGGAGAATTTGCTCATTCAAAAGATCGTTGTTGGCCATCTTGTCGATTGACTCTTCCATCTTTTTGGCCATCTTCTCCAACTGATCGGCGGTCTTCTGCTGACGATTGAGAAGGTTTTCCATATCCTTCTGCTTTTGCCAATCTTTGTTTTCGGCGTTTCGCATCTGGCGGGCCAGCTCTTTCATCTTCTGGACCATTTCCCGCTGTTCTTTGAGAATCTTATCCGCTTCGGTTACCTGTCCCTGCTGGGCCGCTTCCGACTGCATGACGATTTCGTCAATTGAGGGTAGGCGGGCGACAAAAGTGCGAGTACTGGTAATCTTTGGGCCGGAGACAGCATCATTATCGGCCAGTTCAAAATGGTACAGCACATAATCGGATGGAAGGAGGTAGAAATTTTCCAGATCCCAATTAAAGGTAACCTCACCTTCAGATTTTATTTTATCCGGGAAATTTATCACCGCCACATTTTCACCACCCTTGATACCACCGGAAATAACCTGATACTTAAGTAGTAGTGAACTGAAGCCAAAATCATCCCCGATCTGAATCTTAAACGGAATCATCATCGTCTCATTCAGGTTGAGATCAAAGCCAGGGTAGAGGATCGTAATGGCCGGATACTCATCCGGTATGGCGGTTATCATATATTCGATTGGGTCCGGATTGGTTTCGTCATGCTTATCATAAAGGCGGATGAAGTATGAAAAATCCTCAATCAGCTTAAAATCTGACGAGCCGGTGGTTCCGTTAAAATCGACCTTGTTTTGGATTGAGTCGATGACCAGATAGCCCCGGTCAATCACCCGGTTGGCATCAATTTCAAGATGTACTCGGCTACCGACTAAGGCGGCCAGTGATCCGTTATTTTCATCCAGGACCATTCGTTTTAATCCGGTATAGTCGGGATAGGTGATCGATGCTTTGATCTTTACGACGCGTGGACGTTCAACAATATTGATTGAGACCCGTTCTGATTTGATTTCTCCAGCGACAATATAATAATCAAAAGAGCGGCGCACCTGTTTGAGCGTTATGGCAAACGGAAGGGAGTCAAAGCTCTGACCAT
>JAUUYJ010000337.1 GCA_030588275.1 Candidatus Zixiibacteriota bacterium
ACGATTGAGCTGAAATCGCTCTTGGAAACAATCGTCCGATTGGCGACGACCGTTTTACATGCCGAAATTGGTTCGATCATGCTTCTTGACGATGACCATCAGTTTTTGACGATTGCGGCCGCCATCGGTTTGAGCGATGAGATCATAAAGACAACCAAGCTTCCGATCGGCAGTTCGATTTCCGGTCATGTGGCGGCGACCAAAGAGCCGTTATTTGTGGCCGACGTCAATCGTGACGAACGGTTTAAAAAAGAAACGCGAAGCGAGCGTTACGGCAAAGCATCACTTTTATCGGTGCCGTTGATGGTAAAAAATAATGTTATTGGCGTAATCAATATGTCCAAAAAGGCTGGTGGTGGCGATTTTGGACAGCATGATTTAAAACTTCTGACCACTTTTGCGACTCAGGCGGCGGTGGCGATTGATAACGCCGCCAATTTTGACAAGCTGAAAAGGCGTGTCGCCGAACTGTCCGCTCTGCACGAAATCTCCGACGCGATGTCACGAGCCGGGACAATGGAACTGCTATACGATATCATTTTTATTGGGGTCAGAAACTTAATGCCTATCGAATCCTCCCTGTGGTTTCGATGGTACCGCAAAGATTCCAACCTGGTTTTCATCGGCGGGGCTGGGAATGCAAAAATTGATCTGGAACTGACCATCGCAACCGATTCTGAGAGTCTTGAAGATGATGACAAGAGGCGGGAATTGATTTTGGCGAGTCTCAAACAAAACGATTCTGCCGACATTCCGGTCAATTCGTTTGAAACGGTTGCGATAAGAAATGAAGCCGGGCTGGCCTACATCTTTTGCCTTGGTTCATCGGTGCCGGATAGCTTTAGCCGTGAGGATCTCAAAATAGCTCGCCTGATAGCGACGCAGACGGCAACCATGTATGAGCGGGAAAAAGGGATTCTAAACGCTACCCGGTTATTGACGATGGGAAATATGATCTCAGAAATTTCTCATGACATGCGCAAACCTCTAACTAATATACGGGGCGGGCTCCAGGTTATCAGAGGTCGTTGGCCAGAGATGGCGGAGGAGTCGGATCTGTTTCAAATGACCGAAGAGGAGGTCCATCACCTCAATGAGCTGGTTCGTGAACTGGTAGATTTCTCGAATCCGAACAAGTATCAAACCGAACGAATTGATATCTCGGCAATTATCAGCCGGGTTGTCCAACTGCTTAGCCGAGACTTTGAAGAGAAAAAAATCGATGTTCAGCTTAATCTGGAGGAAGATGTTCCGGAACTTCTGGTCAATAAGAACCAGATTATGGAGATGTATATAAATCTTCTGACCAATGCGATTGATGCCACTCCCAATGGCGGAAAAATCACTCTCAGTTCTTCCCTCGCCGGGGGGCGGGAGGGTGAAGCGGGCAGTAAGGTCAAATTGGAGATTATCGATACCGGATGTGGTATCAGCAAGAACGATCTGGCCGTTATCTTTGATCGTTACTACACGTCAAAAGATACCGGCACCGGATTGGGGTTGGCGGCGGTGGAACGGATCGTTGCGGCTCATGGGGGAAGTATCGAAGTGAAAAGTGTCGAGAATCAGGGTAGTACATTCAGGATTTATCTTCCGCAATAATTGATATTCTGCAATAATTTGCAAAAAAGTGACATACTTTCATCAAAACGGCTTGATTTTTCTTTCTTATTGACGATTAATGAGATAGGAGAATCGACCAATCTGCACCTATACTTTAAAAAAATCCCCGCAGGTGGGATAGAAAAAAGATAATGAAAAAAGAACGCATAAAAGTCCTCGTAATAGATGATGACCCCAAAGTGGCCTGGATTCTGTCTGAAGGGCTATCTCGGAATTTTGACTTCGTCTCAGCGCGCATCGGTTCCGAAGGTTTGCAGATGGTCACGACCGAAAAGCCTAACCTGATTCTGCTTGATATAAAAATGCCCGATATTTCCGGTTTGGATGTCCTGAAAAAATTAAACAAGATGGACAGCCGTCCGGAAGTTCTGATGCTTTCCGGGCATGACGAAACCCGCTATGTTGTCGAATCGATTCAAAACGGAGCGGCAGAATTTATTAAGAAGCCGTTTGATATCAAAGAGGTTGAAATCCATATCAACTCTATTTTGGAAAAAGGGAAACTGAAGCGAGAGGTCAATAATCTCAAGACTGAGTTAAAAGCTCGTTCCCAGTATGATAGCTTTGTCGGCGATTCAACCAAGGTTTTGCAGGTCAAGGCGCTCATTGAACAGATTGCCAACTCCGAATTAACCGCCCTGATTCGTGGCGAATCGGGGACCGGAAAAGAGATCGTCGCCCGGATGATTCATAATATGTCAGGTCGTAGTGAAGAGTCATTTACCAAGGTCAACTGTGCCGCTATCCCGCGTGATCTTCTGGAAGCAGAACTGTTTGGATATGAAAAAGGGGCGTTTACCGGAGCCCACAAAACCAAACCGGGCCGTTTTGAAGTTG
>JAUUYJ010000328.1 GCA_030588275.1 Candidatus Zixiibacteriota bacterium
GCCGTTTCAAAGAACCGGTCAGTATGATGGCTCCAAAATTTAAGCTTAATATATTTTTGCAATCCGATTTTTTGAAACGGGAAATATATATACAATGCCTGAACGACATAACCGGCAATTAACCCGGCCAGAATTGCTTTGGTGGAATAACTCCCCACCATCGCGGTAAAAGTCAGGATAAAAACTACGTTAGTAATAAACGGTCCGCTGGCGGCGACCAAAAACTGCTTTTCACCATTTAGAATAGATCGAAAAAATGATTCCAAAACTGACAGGACCAGCAAAACCGATGCTATCCGGGTAACCAAGGCCGCTTGTGGAATTGCATCTTCGGCCAAACCAGGTGCGATCAATCGGTTGAGCTGAGGTGCAAAGATAAATATAAGTCCGGCGAGTAATGCGGCACCGATAATAGATAGTCCGAAATCCCCCCACAGTCTGCTTAACGCCTCCGCCTTGTTATCCGCCGTGCGAGCATAACTATACGATGGGACAAAGATATTGTACAAGGCGTATCCGAAGAGCATATAAAAAGCAACCGGTATTGAGATCGCAATCAGATAGGTGTCATATTCGCTACCTGTACCAAATTTATGCGCGATCAGTATTTCCCGGACAAACCCGATCCCTTTGGAAAGCAGGAGAAACAGGGCAATCCCGATGGTCGCCTTCTTTATTGTGTGTGATTTATCCGACATTTTTACGGTTTTAGAAAATTGGCGATGGCCCGACGCATAATCTCAGATGGCTGGAGATTGTTAATTTTGTATTTAAGCGTTCCTCGCCGTCGCACCGGTTGCTTTAAGGCCCGGCGTAGTTTGCTGACCGACAGATCGATTAAGAAATTGCGCCCCGCAGTCACCGTCTCGACCCATTCCGTTTCTGGCCGAAGCGTCAGACATGGTCGTCCGAGGAAAAAAGCTTCCTTTTGCATCCCGCCGGAATCGGTCATGACATATTTGGCTTGTGACATCAGGTTGAGCATCTCCAGATACGGCAACGGAGGAATGATTTGCAGGTTGTCGATTTTTTTAAATTCAGATAACAGCTTGTATTTTTTTAGATTTTTGATCGTACGGGGGTGAGCCGGAAAAATAAGCGGTAGTTGGGTGGCTTGTAATATTTTTTTAAATTTCTGCAACCGCTCAAGCGAGTCAGAATTCTCGGCCCGGTGCAACGTTACCAGAATAAATTCTTCTGGCTCGACCTGATAACGATTAAGAAGCGGCCCCTTTTTCTCAAATCTTTTGAGACACTGATCAAGAATTTCATACATCAAGTCGCCCGATAACAGTAACCGTTTCTTGATCCCTTCGGCGCGAAGATTTTTTTTGGCGGTAGGGGTAGGGTAAAACAGAAGTGAAGAGAGATGATCGGTCAGGACACGGTTGACCTCCTCCGGCATATCTCGTCTGAACGATCGCAGTCCCGCTTCAATATGGGCGATCGGGATTAGTAATTTGGCCGCCGCCAATGCGGCCGCCAAAGTGCTGTTGGTATCCCCATAAACTAAAACCATATCCGGCTTGATCGATAAAAGAGCCGCTTCGCATTTTTCCAAAAGGCGCCCGGTTTGGCTGCCATGTCCTCCCGATCCGATGCCAAGGTTATAATCGGGTGCTGGGATTTTAAGCTGGGAGAAAAAACTGTCAGACATGTTAAAATCGTAATGCTGACCGGTGTGGATAATAATATGTCGAAACGATTTGCTTATCTCGCGCGCCAACGGTGCCAGTTTTACAAACTGAGGCCGGGCACCAACGACAGACACAATCACCGGTTTTTTGGTCACCAATCCCTCTCCCCTCTGCCTTTAAGCAAAAAACTGCTTGATGGCGTTGATCACCTCGCTCTGCTCATCGTCGGTCATATCGCCAAAAATCGGTAATGACAAAACCGTTTGGGATGCTTTTTCGCACTGCGGAAGCTGGCCTTTCCGGTAACCGAGATCGGCGAAACATTCCTGCAGGTGAAATGGGACCGGATAATATACTTTGCATCCGATCTGTCTGTCACCCAAATACTTTAAAAGACCATCCCGCCTGTCGGTGGTAATCGTGTACTGATTGTAGATATGGTAATTATTGTCACCGATCACCGGCGTTACCAGAGGCAAACCGCTCAGTTCGGAATCGTATCGGGTGGCGTTTTTGCGACGTCCTTCGGTCCATGCTTTCAGATGAGGCAATTTGGCCAACAGAATCGCCGCCTGCATTGTGTCCAGTCGAGAATTATATCCAACCAATTTGTGATGGTACTCAAACTGTCCACCATGAACGCGCAACAGCCGGGCCATCTCCGCCAGCTTCGAATCGTTGGTTACAATCATCCCGGCATCCCCGGCGGCACCGAGATTTTTTGTCGGGAAAAATGAGAAACAACCCATATCCCCCAACCCTCCGGCGGGGCGATCATCGCATGAGCTTCCAATCGCCTGTGCAGCATCTTCGACAACTTTCAGATCGTGGCGCGCGGCGATCTCGCAAATTTTTTCCATATCGGCAATCTGCCCAAACAGATGCACCGGCATGATTGCCTTTGTTTTTGGAGAAATCGCTTTTTCAATCAGGTCGGGATCAAGGTTGAACGTTTCTATATCAATATCAACAAAGACC
>JAUUYJ010000104.1 GCA_030588275.1 Candidatus Zixiibacteriota bacterium
AAGAAACGGAAACGCGGATTCCGTCAGTCAACCATTCTGCACGCCAGCGATTACGGGCAGTACAGTACATTAATTCCCAATTAGGAGTTGTTAGATGCCAAGAACAAGAAACAGAGTTGCCTCCAAGGCTCGACATAAAAAAGTTCTCAAACGGGCCAAAGGTAACTACGGTGCCCGGAGTCGCCTCTTTCGTACAGCGGTGGAGACGGTTCATCGTTCTTTAAGATTTGCCTACCGTGATCGGAAACGGAAAAAACGTGATTTCCGTCGCTTGTGGATCACCCGTATTTCGGCGGCGACAAAAATGTGTGGAATGAATTATTCCTCATTTATGTGTGCGCTTAAGAAATCGGGCGTTAATCTTGATCGCAAGACGCTGGCCAATATTGCCGCGACTGATATGTCAACTTTCGAGCGTCTGGTGGAGATGACCAAGGCTTAATTGTGAGATGAGTATTATCAAGCAATTAGAGCAATTGGGAATAAAGGCTCAAACCGATATCAAACAGGCCGACTCCGGCGATGTGCTGGAGAAATTGCGGGTCGGCCTACTGGGCAAAAAAGGGGCATTGACCTCGATCCTGCGGGGTCTGAAAGAACTTTCCGTCGAAGAGAAAAGGGAGGTTGGTGGTTTGGCCAACCGCCTCAAGGGAACAATTGAGGAATCGATTGCGACCAAGCGGGAAGCTTTGTCGGGCGGATCGGGTGGGTCAACTATTGATTATACCCTTCCTGGAAAACCTCACGCCCATGGTCATCGGCATCTGGTCACTTTGGTTATGGACGAGTTCATCTCTATCTTTCAGCGGATGGGATTTGAAATCGCCGATGGTCCTGAGATAGAGACCGATCATTACAATTTCGGGGCACTTAATTTTCCTGACGATCACCCGGCTCGCGATGAACACGATACTTTTTACGTCGATGGCGGGCTTCTTTTGAGAACGCATACTTCTAATGTTCAGATTCGTGAATTTGAGAAGCGGACTCCGCCGGTAAAAATCATCGCTCCGGGTCGCGTTTTCAGAAATGAATCGGTCAACGCTCGGAGCTTCTGCGTTTTTCATCAGGTCGAAGGGTTTTTGGTCGATGAAAATGTTACCTTTGGAGATTTGAAAGGGGCGCTTGAAGCGTTCTGTTACGAGTATTTTGAAGAGGGTGTCAACCTCCGCTTTCGACCCAGCTTTTTCCCTTTCACCGAACCGTCGGCCGAAGTTGACGTTCAGTGTTTTTTGTGTAGTGGGAAAGGATGCACCTTGTGCAAGTATGAGGGCTGGCTCGAAATTTTGGGTTGTGGAATGATCGACCCGGAGGTCTTTCGCTCCGTTGGCTACGATTCTGAAAAATACACCGGATATGCCTTTGGGGTGGGTATCGAGCGGATGGCTCTTTTAAAATATCGAATCAACGATATTCGTCTCCTGTATGAAAATGACGCCAGATTTATTCGGCAATTCCGTTGAGAAATAGAACATGAAACTTCCTTATAGTTGGTTAAAAGAGATATCGGGTGTCTCATGGAGTGCCGATGAAGCGGCCGACCGTCTGACTTTGTCCGGTACTGCCGGATTGGCCGAATCGCATAACCGCGAACATTTCAAAAATGTTGTCGTTGGACAGATCAGTTCTCTGGAAAAACATCCCAACGCTGATAAACTGCAAGTGGCCAATGTCACAACCGGATCTGACGAGTGGCAAATTATCTGTGGTGCGCCTAACTGCGAGGCTGGTCAAAAAGTTATTGTGGCTCTGCCCGGTGCCTGCCTCAAGGGTGAATTTGATATAAAAGAGATTAAAATGCGTGGCGTCAAATCGGCGGGGATGATCTGCGCCGAAGATGAGCTGGGCCTTTCTGACGATCACGGCGGCATTATCGTTCTCGACGAATCTGCTCCTTTGGGTGTTGATGCGTACGAATATTTGAATCTGGATGAAGCTGTCATCGGCTTTGAAATTACACCCAACCGTCCCGATTGCCTCTCGGCCAATGGCGTTGCGCGAGAACTGGCCGTTTTGGATGGACGTCGCTTAGAGCTTTCCGCTCCGGCTGTTTCCGAGTCATCAGAAAAAGCATCCGATCAAATCAAAGTTATCATCGAAGATTCTCATGGATGCCCTCGTTATACCGCTCGGATAATCAAAAATGTAAAGGTTGGACCCTCGCCAGACTGGATGCAGAAGCGTCTTCTTGATTGCGGCGTGCGATCGATTAACAATATTGTAGATATCTCAAACTACGTTATGCTTGAGACTAATCAACCGCTTCATGCGTTTGATTATGATCGTTTTGGTTCCCGCGAAGTGATTATTCGTCAGGCGAATGATGGGGAATTATTCACCACACTTGATGGGCAGGAGCATAAGCTTGACAGTTCCGTCTTGATGATTACCAATGGAAAGATTGGGGTCGCGGCGGCAGGCGTTATGGGTGGGCTCAATAGTGAAGTGGAAGAGGGGACGACAACCATTCTCCTGGAGTCGGCTTATTTTGATCCCAGCGTCATTCGTAAATCAAGAAATAGGCTGGGGCTCAGTAGTGAATCATCCTACCGATTTGAGCGTGGTATTGATCCAAATGGAGTTGTTTCTGCATCGGATCGAGCCGCTCAGTTGATGGCCGAACTGGCCGGGGGAGAGGTTTTGGCTGGCGTCGTGGATAATATCGCCAGACCGATTGAGCCAATTACAGTTAATCTGCGCCGTTCGCAGGTCTCCAGACTGTTGGGAGTTGACTTACCGGGTAACTTCATTTCCGAAACGCTCAATAATTTGGGATTCGACCTGTCTGAGAATAAGGCGGAGTTGATTACTGCTGTGATACCGACTTTCAGGCCTGATGTCAGCCGTGAAGTTGATCTTATTGAAGAGGTTGCCAGAATCTTTGGAATGGGTAATATTCCCAATAGTACTCATAATTCCGGGCCACTCTATTCGCCGACTCATCGTCGGGATACAATTAAGGAGCAGTTGCGGCAGATTATGACCGGGTTTGGGTATGATGAGATGCTTGGAACCGGATTTGCCAATCCTGACCTGATGCAGAAAATTGAGCCGGCTGTCAAACCGATTAGGTTGACCAACCCGATCTCAGACGATTTTGGTTATATGCGGACGCGGATGCTGTACTCAATGTTGGTTGCGGCAGGGCATAACATTCGGCATCGGAATATTGATTTCAAGCTGTTTGAGATCGGTCGAGTTTATATCCCTCAGGATAAAATGCCGGACCAGCCCTACAGCTTTGGGCTAATTGCAACCGGTCAAAGTTTGGCTCCCTATTGGAAAAATGGCTCCGAAGCACTTGACCTGTTTGAGATAAAAGGGCTATTGACTTCCTTGAGTGATAGTTTAAGTGTTTGGCCCTTTGTGATTGAACCAGAAGTGGTTGCTGGTTACGATAAGGGTCTTTCGTTTGTAATAAAATGTGGAACGGTCAGGGTCGGATCGATCGGGATGGTAGATCAAAAAACAGCCCGGTTGTTTGATATTAAGCAAAAAGCATTTGCCGCGGAGTTGAATCTCGAAATAATATCGAGCATGGAAAAGCGAATCTCTCCGTATCAACCTTTGCCAAAGTATCCTGGTTCGAGCAGGGATGTGGCGATAGTGGTTGATAATCATCTGCAGGCTGAGGAGATGCGGCAATCGATTATCAGTTCTGGTGGTGAGTTAGTTCGGGCGGTAACCGTTTTTGATCTGTTTACCGGCGGACAGGTTCCTGAAGGGAAGAAATCGGTCGCCTTCTCTATCGATTTTCGTTCTTCTGATAGAACGCTTCAGGATGAAGAGGTGGATCGAGTGTTTAAGAAAATAGTCAATACCCTGGTTGATAAATTCAAGGCCGGTTTGAGGGAGTAGATTATGGATAATGATACATTTAGCATTTTAGAAGATCGTATCAAAAAAGCTGTAAGCCATATTGAAAAACTGTCCACTCAAAACAACGGTCTGGTCGATGAGAATCAACAGCTTCAGGGGCGAGTGGCAGAACTTGAAAAAAGCATGAAGAAAGTAGAGAAGGATACGACTCGAATTTCAGAAGCGGTCAAAGATAAAATTGAGCGGCTTCTGAATCGGATTGAGTCGTTTGAAAAATCTGTCCGGTAGTTTTTTGCTTGACAAATAAGGGTTAGAAAGTATTAGTTTATATTAACATAGAGACTGAGAAAGCCACCTGAGATTAAAAGGCGACCTTTTGGGGTCGCAGGGAAATGATGGAAACGCCGAAAACCCGTGTTCGCGTAAATATATATGGAGAAGAGTTTAGCCTGCGCTCCGATGGCAACGAAGATTATGTCCGTGAAGTAGCCGGATATCTTGATCGAAGCATGAGAGATGTGGCTGAAAAAAACTCCAACAAATCACCTTCCAAGATTGCCATACTTGCCGCCTTAAACATCATTGATGAGCTATTGTCTGAAAGACAAAAAGGTAAGCATGGTATTTCTGATTTGGAAGAGCGGGCCAAGCAGATTATTTCCCTTGTGGATGACAGTATTCCGGATTGAAAAACCGGGTCAGCTGATCATCTGTTCTAAAATATCTCCCTGACAATATTTCTTGGTCAATCCCATAATCAACATGGGGAGGTTCCATATGCAGGATTCACCAGCTTTAATTATACTGTTGGCCGTTTTGGCCATTTTCTTTTCATCCGCAATTGCGTGGTATTTATCGCGCCGCCTGGGTAATCGCAAGCTAGCCAATGCCGAGGAATTTGCCAAAAAAATTATCGCCGAGGCCGAAAAAGAGGCGGCGATCAAGAAAAAAGAAGCAAGACTTGAAGCCAAAGATGAGTGGCTCAAGGCCAAGGCCAGTTTTGATGGCGAGATGCAAAGTAAGCGGGGTGAAATTTCCAAGGTCGAGAAGCGGGTTGTCGATAAGGAGCATGACCTAAATCGCAAGCTGGGCTCTTTATCCGACCGGGAAGTAAAGATTCAGGAAAAAGAGAAAGTGACCGCATCTCGTGAGCGAGGCGTGGAAAATAGGGAAACGGAATTAGAACGACTCATTTCCGATCAAAATGTTCAGCTGGAAAAAATTTCCGGGATGTCGGCTGAGGAAGCAAAGCAGATCTTAATTGAAAATATGACCGGCAAAGCGAAAATTGAAGCGGCCGCTTTGGCCAAAGAGATTAAAGATAATGCGGAGCGTAACGCGGAGAGGGAAGCGAAGGATATTATTATCCAGGCGATTTATCGCTGTGCCGCCGACCATACCGTTGAGTCAACCGTGTCAGTTGTTAATCTTCCCAGCGATGAAATGAAAGGGCGGATCATCGGGCGGGAAGGGCGTAACATCAGGTCATTTGAAACCGCTACCGGAATCGACGTTATTGTGGATGATACACCAGAGGCAGTTATCTTGTCAGGCTATGATCCGATTCGCCGGGAAATTGCTCGGATGGCATTGGGGAAACTGGTCGCCGATGGGCGGATTCACCCCACTCGGATCGAAGAGGTGGTTGCCGCCGCCGAAAAAGATATGGATGTAATCATCCGTGAAGCGGGTGAGCAGGCTTCTTTTGACACCGGGATTCATGGACTCAATAGTGAAGTTTTAAAACTTTTGGGGAAACTCAAATTCCGTTCCAGCTACGGACAGAATGTCTTGAACCATTCATGCGAAGTAGCGATGTTAGCCGGGATTATGGCCTCGGAGTTGAAGCTTGATCCGGCGACAGCCAAGCGGGCCGGATTGCTTCATGATATTGGTAAGGCAATCGATCGTGAAACTGAGGGGACGCATACCCAAATTGGGGCGAGATTACTCCGTAAATATAACGAAAATGCTGTCATCATAAACGCTGTCGAGTCGCATCATGGGGATGTCCCTCAGGAGACCCCTTATCCTGTTTTGGTGCAGGCGGCTGATGCCATTTCAGGCTCACGACCGGGGGCGCGCCGCGAGCCTTTGGAAAGTTATGTCAAGCGTTTGGAAAATCTGGAAGAGTTGGCTGACGGATTTAAAGGAGTCGCCAAAGCGTATGCGATTCAAGCGGGGCGGGAAGTGCGGGTTATTGTGGAATGTGATAGGATGGACGATTTGGCCTCATCGATGTTGGCCTCCGATATTGCGACCAAGATTGAGGGTGAGATGGAGTATCCGGGTCAAATCAAAGTTACTGTTATCAGAGAAATGCGAACTGTGGAGTATGCAAAGTAATGGCTTCGTTTAAGATAATTTTTATAGCAGATGTTGTTGGAAAACCGGGGCGACATATTCTGTCGCAAATGGTTCGTCGGCTGAAATATAAGTATGAGGCCGATTATGTCATCGCCAATACCGAAAATGCGGCGGGCGGATTTGGAATCACTCCGGAGATGGCCCGTAAGGTCTTTTCGTATGGGGTCGATTGCCAAACCTCGGGAAATCATATATGGGATCGCCATGAGATTGGGGATTACCTAAAAAAAGAACCGCGCCTTTTGCGTCCGGCCAATTACCCTCAGGCACCGGGGTCCGGTTTTTATCTGACCGATGTGGGTGATTATAAATTGGCGGTTATCAATTTGATGGGACGGACCTTCATGAAGGATATTGATTGTCCGTTTCGGACCTCCGATTGGATTATGGCTCAGGTACGAAATAAGGCAGATATGATTTTTGTCGATATGCATGCCGAAGCGACCTCGGAGAAATTGGCGATGTGGCATTACCTTGATGGTGTGGTCTCGGTTGTTGTCGGTACGCATACTCACGTGCAAACGGCCGATGAACGGATATCTGAAAAGGGGACCGCATATATCACCGATTGTGGAATGACCGGCCCGTACGATTCGATTTTAGGGATGAAAAAAGAAGGGGCATTGGGACGGTTTTTGTCTGGGATGCCGCGCCGCCTGACGGTAGCTGAAGGAGATGTAAAAATATCGGGAGTGATCGTTGATATTGATCCAACCCAGAGTGGTAAGGCAACCAGTATAGAGAGGTTTTCGGTGGCTTTGGATTTGACTCTGCCATTGAGAAATCCTGAAGAGGAGATAGTCGATGCCGGCGAAGCTGATTGATGGTAAGGCGATTGCCAAAGATGTAAAGAATGAACTGAAGAAGCAGATTGCGGAGCTTGACAAAAAGGGGATACGTCCCGGTTTGGCGGCAGTTTTGGTCGGCGATGATCCGGCCTCGCATGTATATGTTCGCAACAAAGAACGAGCCTGCAAAAAAATCGGTGTCTATAGCGAAGTTATTAAGAAACCGGCGGAGACCACCGCCGAAGAGTTGTCTGAGTTAATTGCCGATTTAAATAACCGCTCAGACATTCATGGGATTCTCATTCAATCTCCCTTACCGAGTCATATCAACGAGATGGATATGATCCTCAAAGTTGATCCTCTTAAAGATGTCGATGGCTTCCATCCTCTCAACGCCGGGCATATGATGCTTGGTTCTCCAATTTTTCTTCCGTGTACGCCGTTTGGGATCATCAGAATGCTCGACGCCATTGGAGCCTCACCTCGGGGGAAAAAGGTTGTTATTCTGGGTCGAGGAAATATCGTTGGCAAGCCGTTGGCAGTAATTCTGATGCAGAAATGGGAAGGTTGTAACGCCACCGTGACCGTCTGTCATACCGGAACTGCTGATATTATTGGTGAAGCCAAACAGGCAGATATCCTGATCGCGGCGATGGGGCGGCCCAAATTTGTGACAGCAGAAATGGTCAAAGAAGGGGCGACGATCATTGATGTCGGAGTTAATCGGGTCGAAGATCCAAAATCTGCCAAAGGTTATTATCTGTGCGGGGATGTCGATTTTGATGCCTGCCTTGAAAAGGCGAGTGCGATAACTCCGGTCCCGGGTGGTGTTGGTCCGATGACAATTGCCATGTTGTTGTATAATACGGTCAGGGCGGCGAGGATAAGCTCCTCAATCTGAGATCATTACGGAGAAATTGCGAACCATTGATGCAAGTGATGCTCAGATGAACTGATCTTTGTATGTGATATTTTGGTGCAGATTTCTTTCTAATAATACCGCTGAGATGTCCATATTTTGCACAAGAATGCATACTGTAAATTCGTCTATATTAATGGTACAACATGATTATCTCCTAAGCCATCTATTCTTTGATATTCGACCTCTTTCATCTCTATCTGTTTCAACAGGATAGGCGCGTGAAACGGGGTTTAAGCTCAAAAATGGAAGGTCATTTCAATTTTTACGTTGAGTCGATGGTAATTCTTGATAGGGCATATATTTTGCTTCATTCTGGTTACGAGGTGAGGACAGCCCCATATCGAAATTTATGCGTATCTTATTAACAATCATATTGTTGACTGTTAGTTCCTGGTCTGTTGTCTGGGGACAGGGGAGTGCTGTGCAGTTTTCCGA
>JAUUYJ010000255.1 GCA_030588275.1 Candidatus Zixiibacteriota bacterium
GGGTGAGCGAAAGGAGCGGTATTTCAAATTAAGAATCGCATGAAGCATCTCTTTGGTCGTCGTTTTCCCGTTGGACCCGGTCACCGCGGCAAAGACTGTGTCGGTCCGACGGCGAATGTATCCGGCCAGATTCAGAAGTGCTTCGTGGGTATCGTTAACGACCAGTATCCGCCCATGATTTATGTTAGCGAATTTTTCCGCTTGTGATCGATTAATCACCGCCGCGACCGCCCCTTTTTTGATCGCATCGGTAACATAATTGTGACCGTCAAACTTGTCGCCGGTGATGGCAAAGAATATCTCCCCGGATTTTATCGTGCGGCTGTCGATCGATATCCCGCTCAAGCGAGGCAAAACCAACTCTTCACCGGTGACGATCTCCGAATTGAGAACCTTCTCTAATATGTTGCGATCAATCGGCATTACTATTTGGCGTACCCCATCTTATGAAGCACTTCGGTGGCAACTTTTTTATCCAAAAAGGGATAGCGAACCCCTTTAATCTCTTGATAATTTTCCGCACCCTTCCCGGCCAAAAGGACCATGTCACCAGACTGGGCCTGCTTCAAAATATGCTCAATAGCGGAGGCTCGATCTTCGATGATTTCCATGACTGCTCCATTTTTCAGCCCCACTTGTGCGTCGGAAAAAATCTGCTGAGGATCTTCGTCCCGGGGATTGTCGGAAGTTAAAACCGAATAATCGGAGCTGTTGGTTACCGTTTCGACCATCTCGGCTCGCTTGCCCCGATCACGATCACCGCCACATCCAAAGAGAGTCAGAATGCGACCGGAATCAAGTTCCCGCAGTGAAGCGATGGTCCGCTTCAACGCATCCGGCGTATGGGCATAATCGACAAAAAGGGCGAACGGCGCCTTATTGGGGACCGGTTCAAGCCGTCCCGGAATGACATCCGATTGTTCCAATCCGGAAACGATGGCATCAATCTCAATACCGAGGGCAATCGCGGCGGCCGATGCGGCCAAAGCGTTATATAGATTAAAGCGTCCCGGCAGATTAAATCGGACCGGACGCGATTTCATCGGGGTATGAAGCATCATCTCCGAATAAGATGGAAACAGTTGAAACGATTCGAGGTAGATGTCGGCTGAGGAATCGGTCAAAGAGTAAGTCAGGTGCGAGCAGGAACCGTGCTTGATAAACGGCCGGAATTCAGGGCAATCATAATTTATAACGGCCCATTTATCGGGATGGTCAACCATCTCCAGAAGGAGGCGTTTGGCGGCCAGATACTGATCCATACTGCCATGAAAATCAAGATGATCGCGACTGAAGTTGGTAAACAGACCGACCTGAAATTCAAGATTTTTAACTCGATTCAATTTCAACGCATGTGACGAAACTTCGATAGCGGCAAAATAACAATCGTTTTGACGCATCGCTTTGAGCATCCGAAAAAGGTCAACCGCTTCAGGAGTCGTCCGCTCGGCGACCAGCTCTTCCGAACCGGTATCGTAGAAAAGCGAAGTCAACAGACCACAATTGTTTCCTGCCGAGGAGATAATATTTTGGAGCAAAATGCAGGAGGATGTTTTTCCGTTGGTACCAGTCGTACCGATCAAGGTCATCTGGCGACGATCATATTCAAAGAAAAAAGCGGCAAGGTCAGCCATTGCCGGCCTCATCTGAGGAACGATCAAAAGCGGAACATTAACCTGGTACTCTTTTTCCGCCGCCACAGCACAAGCACCACGCCTTATCGCCTCGTCGATAAACCGCCCGCCATCCTGAACAAACCCGGGAACGGCCAAAAACAGGCTACCCGGTTGAACCCGACGGGAGTCGTACTCAAGACCGGTGAGTTCAACCATTTCGTTGCCAATGATGGTCGCACCGGGGGTGCAATTTTTCAGTTCGCTCAGTATCACAAACTATACTCCAGACTCTCTTTTGAAAGTCAGCTTAATACTTTGGTTATTTTTTAGAATCGATCCTGCTTTGGGCCTCTGTTTTGAAACTCGTCCCGTGCCGCTACAGGTAAAGGCGATCCCTTTGGCATGAAGCAAGCTGGCCGCCTCACGAATTGTCAGTCCCCTCATATCGGGTGCATGAAACAGGCTGTCACCGCTGGCCACCATGACACATTCAACCACAGCATCGGCCCGGATAACGGTTCCGAACCGTGGGCGAGTGTATAACACTTCCTGACCGACTCCCGTAAATTTGATTTTCCATGCGCCCTGACCGGCCATTGTTGCCGCCTCGACCCGGTTCAGACCGGACAGGTCGGGAACTGATATATTTTTATTTTTCCCGGATGACGCGACCGTCGGCGCCGAAGTCGAAGCGATCTGAGCATCAACCGACTCCGATAAACTGTCTGTCGAAGCATCAGGTATCACCTGCGAAAAGATATCTCCATAATTATCCAACGCCGCAAACTTGATTGCGATATTCTCAAACGCCGGACCGGCCGTATGTCCGCCATAATGGATCGGCTCCGGTTCATCCAAAATTACGATTCCCGCAACCAAAGGAGAATCGGCCGGGAAGTACCCGGCAAACGAAGCCATAAATTTGTTTTTGAAGTAACCGCCTTGTTCCAGATTCGGCTTTTCTGCCGTTCCTGTTTTTCCGGCAATGGGAAAGGGAGCGTCAGCCAGCAATGTTGCCGTTCCGCGCGTCACGACACCCCGTAAAAAAGATTTGAGAGGGGCGACGACATCCTCATCCAAAACCTTGATAGGTCGGTTACGATGTCGCTCTGCAATACGCCCGTCACTGCTTATACAACATTTTACGATATGCGGCTGACTTAAATAACCATCCGCCGCGATAATTCCAAACGCCTGAGCCATCTGGAGGGGGGTCACCGAAAGTCCATGCCCAATGGCAAAAGTTGAGGTGGCAAATTCCGACCAGCGTTGCGGTGCTTTTAGAAATCCTTTTCCCTCCCCATGCATGCCACATCTGGTTTTTCTTCCGAAACCAAATTTGCGGGCCATCGCCAAAACTTTATTGCCACCGATCTGACCAGCCGCCTTGCCCATGACAATGTTTGAGGAGAGTTCAAATCCATCCCGAAAACTGAGCGTGTCATACTCGTGATCATCCCGCAGGGTCCGTCGCCCCAAGTGCCAGCGGCCATGTTCGGCATAAAACTTATCGCTTTCGGAAATCGAGCCATCTTCGAAAATAGCGGCGGCGGTTATCAATTTAAAAATCGATCCCGGTTCAAACAGATCGGTTACCGGCTTCAGCTTTATCCGATTACTTTTTTGATCATCCGCCTCGGTATAATCTGATACGGCCAGAATTTCTCCGGTCTGAGGATCAAGAAAAATCGCCATCCCCCCTTTGGCCTTGTATTTCTTGACCGCCCGGATCAACTCTTCTTCGACAATCTGTTGCTTGTTCCAATCGATGGTCAAGACGACCGATGCGCCGGTCGTGGCTTCTTTGAGTGGGATCTCCTGAATTTGGTACTGACTCCCTTTGCCATTTTTCTGATAAAGAAAACGACCGTTGACCCCTTTGAGCCGCTCGTCCATAACCAGCTCAATTCCGGATCGGCCTTTATTATCAGGATCGACAAAACCGATAATCGCCTGCCCGGTTCGACCGTAGGGATAAAACCGATTTGGCTCTTCCCTGACAAACAGACCGCACATGGAGATATGCTTTTCAAACTTGGCCATCTCGACTGAAGTCATGCTCCGCTTGATCCAGGTAAAGCCACACGGCTTGAGCTTATATTTTTTCTTTAATTTATTCTGGCTTAGCCCAAGAGATCGCCCCAAGCGACGATAGATTTCCTTAACATCTTTTTTATCCATCGGATAAGCAAAAACCGACTGACGCATTTCGTTGGCAACAATCCGGTTTCCCCAGGTATCCAGAATTTCTCCCCGTACCGCCGGGACTTCAATCGACTGGATGAATTGACGTCGGGCAATTTTGCGCCATTCCGATCCTCGTATAACCTGGATATAGGTCAACCGCAACCCGAAAAC
>JAUUYJ010000100.1 GCA_030588275.1 Candidatus Zixiibacteriota bacterium
GAGTATTATAGAAGGCTCAACTCTCCGGTCCCGATCGAGACAATCTTATTGATCAACCGGCTCAAACCGGGTCAGATGCTAACTGCCGGGCAAAGAATAAAAACGGTCACCGGCCGTAAATTCCCCTGATATATAGTCTGCAGGAGGTGTCGTTTAGGTAACGCCTATCTTCGTTATCCTTACCATATCCAGCCCCAAAATGCGATTGCGCCAAGATGATAAATAGCTTACATTGTCCCCGCAAAATAGGATGCGAAAGTGGCGGAATTGGTAGACGCGCTGGATTTAGGATCCAGTCCTTAGTAGGGGTGGGGGTTCAAGTCCCCCCTTTCGCATAATGTATGAAATAAAAGTAGATGGTGAAAAGTTATAAAGAATAAATAACTTAAGAGGATAACGTGAATATCGAACTGATCGAAAAAGAAGGCCTGAAACGGGAAATTAAAATCGAAATCCCATCAGAAATCGTTGATGCGACCTATAACGAGGTCTATGACGAACTGAAGAAAAATGTTAAAATCAAAGGGTTCCGACCGGGCAAAATTCCGACCAAAGTTATCCGCACCAAATTTAAGAGTGAAGCAACCGGAGAAGTGATCGAAAAGCTGGTCGGTAAATATTATCAGGATGCCATCAAGGAGAAGGAGTTGGAACCGGCTGGAGCCCCAATCCTAACAGCGGTTGAAATTGACGAAGGACAGCCACTCAAGGCAACTCTGGGGATCGAAGTTATGCCCAAAATCGAGTCGGTCAACAGCGACGATCTGAAAACCAAACCGGCTGAAGCGGAAGTAACCGACCCACAAGTTGATCGAGTCATTGAAGATATTCGGATGCAGGGTTCCAGCCTCCGGGTTGTCGAGCGGGCCGCCGGTGAAAAAGATGTTCTTATTTGTGATCTAAAGGCTGTCGATGGCGCAACAGAATCTTTTAAGGATCAGTCTCTGGCTGGACAGGAGATCGACCTCGGCAACGAAATGACCAAAAAGGAATTTCGTGAAGAGTTGTTGGGCAAAAAAAGGGATGATAAATGCCAACTGACCATGACCTACGAGGATAATTTCCCGGAAAAATCGTTGGCCGGCAAGTCTGTTACCTTTGATGTCGAGGTCAAAGAGGTCAAGGAACGGATTTTGGCGGAGCTCAACGACGATTTTGCCAAATCTTCCGGTCATGGGGAAACGCTTTTGGAGCTTAAGCTGAACATTCGCAAAAAGTTACAAGAGGAGCTGGAAACGGCCAATCTTCAGACGACCAAAAAGCAGTTGATCGACCAAATTCTCGAAAAGAACCAGATCGATATCCCGGAAGTTATGCTTGAAGGGTATTTTAAAAATTTGATAGCCGAACATGAACAGAAAAAGATGGAATTCGACGAACAGGAACTTCGTGCACGGTATCGGGAAACAGGCCAAAATTCAATCCGTTGGTTTCTTTTGTTTCATCGGTTTGCTCAGTTGGAAAAAATTGAAGTTTCCCCCGAGGATACCGAACTATGGATTAAGAAGTTTGCCGATAACTATAAGATAGATATCGCGCAAGCCAAGGAATTACTGGCCAAAACCGGTAAGGCGGCTGAGATCAGAGACGGGATCCTTGAGGAGAAGGTGATCCTGCTTTTGGCAGAAAAGGCCGAGACCAAAAAGGGATAAAACAAAACTAAGGAAGGCACAATATGACTTTGATACCAATGGTCGTCGAAACCACCGGACGGGGCGAACGGGCCTATGACATTTATTCAAGACTGTTAAAAGATCGCATTATTTTTATCGGGACACCGATTGATGATAATATCGCCAACCTGGTTATCGCCCAGTTGCTGTTTTTGGAAGCGGAAGATTCGTCTAAAGATATTTTTCTATATATCAATTCTCCCGGTGGTTCGGTCACGGCTGGAATGGCTATCTACGATACGATGCAGTTTATCAAACCGGATATCGTCACCACCTGTATGGGGATGGCCGCGTCAATGGGTGCTTTTTTATTAACCGCCGGCACGACCGGTAAGAGAGCCGCCTTGCCTAACGCTCGGATAATGATTCACCAGCCGATGGCCGGAACCCAGGGTCAGATCTCCGATATCGAAATTATGACCAAAGAATTTATGCGAACCAAAGAACATCTCAACAAACTACTCGTATTACATACCGGACAAAGCATCGAAAAGATCAAAGAAGATACCGACCGAAATTATTTTATGTCGGCTAAGGAAGCCAAAGATTATGGGCTGATCGACAAAGTTTACGAATTTGAAATGAAGAAGCCCGATAAGAAATAGGATTTTCTTACATGGATGATGAATCAAAAAACCGCGAAGGAGCCGAACGGTGCTCCTTCTGCGGAAAAAACGCAACTCAGATAAAGAGGCTTTTTTCCGGGTATCAAGCGTTTATCTGCAACGAATGTGTCAACCTGTGCCACGATCTGATCGAGGCGACCCCCGAATCCATTGACGCGCCGGATCAATTCAAGCTACCCAGTCCGGCTGAGATCAAAGGCTATCTCGACCAATACGTCATCGACCAGGAACATGCCAAAAAAACGGTCGCCGTCGCCGTTTATAATCATTACAAACGGGTTAGCTTCAAAAAAGAGACCGACGATGTCGATTTGGAAAAATCAAATATTCTCCTCTTGGGACCGACCGGAACCGGCAAAACCCTTTTGGCTCGCACTCTGGCCCGTTTTCTTAATGTCCCGTTCACCATCGCCGATGCCACCGTCCTGACCGAAGCTGGCTATGTGGGGGAAGATGTCGAAAATATTTTGGTCCGTTTGTTTCAGGCGGCCAAGTACGATCCGGCCCAGACTGAACGAGGCATCATCTACATTGACGAGATCGACAAAATTTCTCGCACCGATGGCAATCCCTCGATCACGCGAGACGTCTCCGGCGAAGGGGTCCAGCAGGCACTCTTAAAAATTCTTGAGGGAACCGTTGCCAACATTCCACCAAAGGGTGGACGGAAGCACCCGGAACAATCGTTTGTCCCGATCGATACTTCAAACATTCTCTTCATTTGTGGTGGAGCGTTTGAAGGGTTAGATAAAATTATCGCACGTCGGATCGGCAAAAAGACGGTCGGGTTTGAATCGGCAAAAATCAAGATGGACGAAGATAGCTCCGCCCTCTTGCAACAGGTCGAGCCACCCGATCTGTTAGGTTACGGTCTCATTCCGGAGTTAATCGGGCGGCTCCCGGTGGTAACCGCCCTCAGGCCACTTTCGGAACAAGCGCTTCTTTCGATTTTGACCGAGCCAAAAAACGCTCTGATCAAACAGTATCAAAAGCTGTTTGATATTGATGGGATCAAGCTTAATTTTGAGCCGGCCGCTCTGCACGCCGTCGTCAAACTGGCGGTCAAACGGAAAACCGGCGCTCGTTCTTTGCGAGCTATCTTTGAGGTCGCCCTAACCGATATTATGTATTCGGCGCCGACGACAGATGACCTCAAAGAAGTAATCATAACCGAAAAGGTCATTCTCGGAACCGGCAAACCGAAGCTGAAATACAAAGCTCAAAAGGGAAAAAAGTCGGCCTGAGCGGACTGAAATTAAAACTTGGAATCAATATATCAATAATTCTTCATTTGTGGGCGGCAGGTTGTATCCCCTTGCGGGCTGCCCTCGGCTGCCCCATTAAGCAAAGGCTGTTATCATAGGGTTATAATCATTATGACAACCCAACCAACCAAAGCAACCCTTCTCGCCCATTTCAAAAAAGACCCAACCCTGTTCGCCTATCACATCGGCGATCTGGATGATTTCTTTTACTCATACTGCGACTGGCCAACACTCAAAAATACAGATGGCACAATCAAAGAAGCCGAATCCATCGACGAAGCTCTTTTAATCTACAACCATCCCAATTACACAACCGTGATGGCATTCGGCTTGACCGATAAATTTGGCGAATTCTTAGAGGGGTCACTTGACCAGTTCCCGGACAAATTTTACTGCCACTTTCAAGAACCGCATGGCGCGATTTTTCGGACCCGGTTTGCCGAAGAACCACTTGGCGCACATCTCAAAATGCACCTGACCAACTTCACCAAGCTCCATGACGAAAACGACTCTCACCTCGTAAAACTAAACCCATCCGACAACGATATGATCACACAATTTTATAAAATCGCTTACCCGGATGGTTACTACGACCCTCGCACGCTTGAAACCGGTCATGTCATCGGTTATATAAAAGATCAACAACTGCAAGCGGTCGCCGGTTTACATGTATATTCCAAAAAGTATAACATCGCTGTGTTAGGGAGCATCGCCGTTTTACCCGATTGCCGGGGCAGAGGACTCGGGACGATAGTAACCTCCAAGCTTACCGAAAATTTATTAGTCGGAAACAGACTTGTCTGCTGTCTTAATGTCAAAGCGGATAATTATTCGGCAATTTCATGCTATAAAAAACTTGGATTTGAAACGATCCATCATTATCAAGAGTCAGCCTTTACAAAGCTGAGATAACGATTATGTAGGTCGAACCATTATATCGGAAAGAGTTGGTAACATGAGCCAGGACAAATTTGCCGCCGCCGTATGTTGCATCGATGGGCGTTTCTATCAACCCCTTATTATGTGGGCCAAAAAAAGGCTAGGGGTCGATCATATCGATCTGATAACCGAAGCCGGTCCGGATAAAACTATTTCTGAGAACAAAAAACCGAATATTGATATAATAAAAGAGCAGATTCAAATCTCCATCGATTATCATAACACAATGCATGTCATAATTGCAGCCCATGATGATTGTGCCGCGAACCGGGTTAGCCCGATTGAGCATTGTAAGCATCTCAAGATTGCGATGAAGGTGATGAAAGGGTGGAAACTGCCGGTCGAATTGATCTGCGTTTTTATTGATGCCGATTATAATATTGAAGAGATCTGAAATTTTGTCATGCCGTCCAACCTAAGCTATTTCAAGCGGGCGACGACAACCCGATCAATCTCGGCCATATCTTTCAAGATAGAAAAATCAAAATAGTTGGCATCAGATGTAAACAGATCGAAAAGTGCCTCCGACTGATCGTACCCAATCTCAAACATCAAGTAACCGGGACGATTTAGATAACCGGGTGCCTGCTTAATAATTTCTTCAATAATATCAAGTCCGCATTCACCTGATGTCAGAGCCAACCTGGGGTCCGCTTTGACCTCCGGTGGCAGGCCATCATAAGCATCATCTCGGATGTAGGGAGGGTTGGAAGCGATGATATCGAATTTTTTGTTTTGGTCTAACGCCTCAAAAAGGTCCGATTCAACAAAGCTGACCTTTTCTTCAATCTCAAATTTCTTCGCATTCATCCGGGCAACCGACAGTGCCTCCGGTGAGATGTCGGTGGCGGTAATCTCAAAGGCAATATTTTCAAGCTGGGCCGAAAGAGCCACAACCCCGGCCCCGGTGCCGATATCTAAAATCCTGATCGGATTAGATTTCAAAAAACGAGAGGCCCGCATGATCGATTCCAAAAGCAATTCGGTTTCCGGGCAGGGGACCATCACCGCCTCAGAAACGGAAAACTTTCGCCCGTAGAACCATGAGGAGCCCAGGATATATTGCAATGGATATCGAGTCAGCCGTTTTTTTATTACAGCA
The DNA here is from genome assembly GCA_030588275.1 of Candidatus Zixiibacteriota bacterium. Taxonomy (GTDB): domain Bacteria; phylum Zixibacteria; class MSB-5A5; order GN15; family JAAZOE01; genus JAUUYJ01. The sequence continues at coordinate 5,606 of JAUUYJ010000100.1, forward strand.
TGGAATTTTTCGACTTGCAGATCATCAAGCAGTGACGGTCCGTGCATGTATAAAAAAAGTCGGTCGCAATCGAGCAGGTCGCACAAGACGATCTCCGCCTCCGCTTCACCCACATTGATGCCAACTTCACGTAAGCTGGTTCCAGCATCAGCTATGAGGCGATTGATATTTATCGTCATAGCAGATCGGGTAATTGCGCTCCGCCACCGGCCCACAGGTCGGTCAACTCCGGACGGAAACTACAGCCGGACCGAGCATGTCCTGAAAAATGATAATTCGGGAGTACGCTTCCCCCGGTAGTTGCCGCTCCGGTGGCACCAGCATCATGCCATTCCATCGCCGAAGGGGTTGTTGCCAGAGCCAGAACAGCACCTGAGGCCAGCAGACTTGACAGTTTCAAAAATTCGCGCCGTTTTAACATTTCCCCTCCCAGGCTTCTTTGGTTTCCTGAACCAGGTTGAAATCGTTGACCTTCATCGCCGGAACCAGCATCAAAGAAGAGTACTGAGGATAAACGATCCGCTCGGTCGAGAGCATCTCGGCGTTGGAGAATGCTTCAAGAATCGATTGGTTGGTCCGCATGTTTTTTATCGCTGGGCCAACCTGACCATTCTCGATCAAAAATGTTCCATCAAAAATCGTTCCGGTAATCATCGTTTTCATCGGGTTGAGAAAATTGATGTACCAAAAATGAGTTATCAAAACGCCCCGCTCGACTGATGCAATCATCTCCGCGGTCGTTTTATCTCCCGGTGCCATAACCAAATTTTTCGGATACGGTCCATAGCTGTTATTGGGTGGCAAAGCATGGCCTGTTGGCGCAATCTTCATCAGATTGGCATAGTAGCTATCGTACGCACCCTGACCCGCTTTCCCTCCATCTATTGGAGTAATATTTTTCCGGGCGATCCCCTCATAATCAAACAACAACGATCCAAAGGCGGGGTTGTTCGGTTCGTCAGTTATCGAAATATTTTTACCGGTAATAAGCTCGCCGGTTTTGCCTGACATAAAGGACCGGTGTTGCATCATCGTTCGACCGCCAAAACCAAGAAAGCCTAAAAACAGAAGTAATTGCCCAACCGCCGCCGGCTCCAATATAACCGTGTACTGTCCGTCCGGCAGGCTGACCGGGTTTATATTCCGTTTCGCCTTGGTAATGGCGCGACGCGCCACGGTCCGTATGTCGATCTGTCTCGGATCAGGATCGTAACCGATGGCATAACCGCTCTGCTCCCCATCACCAACCATCGTCAGCGACAGCTCCGATTTTCCAAAGCTGCCAAACTGCTCGACACCGAGCGAATTGGATACAGCGACCGTTTCAATATCATGGCGAAAAGCACCGGACGCCTTAAGATTTTCAGTCGCCGCCTGGGCGGCAACTTTTTTCACCGCTTTGCCCATATCATCAGGAGAAAAATTAAGATTCGGATTGACCTCAACAGTTTTTTCAACCGGAGGGGCCATCTCCTTATCAGGAAAAGAGACAAACTTTTCATCAGGCTTTTGCAACCGGCTGATTTCATTGGCCAGCCGCGTTGTCTCTTTTATACCTGCGGGTGACAAGTCGTTGGTGGTCGTAACGCCGATTCGTTTGTCGTTGACCGCCGTTATTACCAGCGTCGTATCCTCAAAATTCAAATTCTGATTGATGGCCGATTCGGCGAAACGTGTCAACCATGTCTGCTTGGCGATCAAAACAACTTCGGTCTGATCGGCATCCGAATGGTTTAAAGCAGATTTCAAAATATCCTGTGCTTGCGATTTTAATAGCATAATTTATCCTCCCACCTCAATATCGACAAACCGCGTTGGCGAAGCACCTTCGGCGGTTCGCGCATTCTGTCCCGGCTGACCCTTGCCACAATTAGGCGTTCCCTGAATTACAAATTGCGACGCATCACCAATCGCATCACAGTTTCCCCAGAAATGCGTAGTGCATCCGGCAAAAGTAGGATTTTTAACAACCCCGGCCAGCTTACCAGCCTTGATCTCCCAACCGATTTCGCAACCAAATTTAAAATTCTTGCGCAGATCGTCGATCGACCATGAATTGGGGGTTGCCATATAAATTCCGTCATCAACCTCGCCGATCATCTGTTCAAATGTTTTGTCTCCCGGCTCAAGGATTGTGTTGGTCATTCGGCAGATAGGAATATTCTGCCATCCTTCGGCTCTCAAATTTCCCGACGATCCGCGCCCGATCCGGTCTCCCATTTCGCGCGAGGTTAGATAGCCGTTTAATATTCCATCCTTAATCAAATAATTTTTCTGAGCCTTAACCCCTTCGTCGTCCCACCCAAACGAACCGAGCGCACCCGGTGCGGTTGCATCGCAGGCGACGTTGACAATCTCCGATCCGTATTGCAATTTGTTCAGATTGTCGGTCGTGGCAAACGACATCCCGGAAAAATTCCGCTCCATTCCAAAAACGCGATCCAGCTCAAGCGCATGGCCGATAGATTCGTGAATCACTAACGAGGTGATATCTCCGGCCAGAACCAGGGTTGTCGTTTTCTGAGGGCATACAGGGGCGGCCATCAACTGTGCTACTTCTTCAGCCAATCGAGGAATCTGGGCTTTCATATCAAGCTCGCTCAAAAGTTCATACCCTTTCAGTTCGTACTGGCCAGCCGGTTTTGGAAAGGTACGCTCGGCCCGCTCTCGGCGCGAGACCGCCTGGCGAATACTGATGCCAGTTCCGGTTTGGTATAGAACCTGATGCAGTTCTGAACCCTCCGAAGAGTAGAACCATTTCTCATGATGCCGGAACGATGCAAAGCAGTCCTGCGAATTTATCCCGGTCTGAGCCGCCATTGTGGCATCAAGGTCGGCCAAAAACTCAATTTTTTCTTTAAGAGGAATCGAAAACGGGTTGATCAGACAGGGGGAAAGAAACTCCCCTTTTTCAGCCGACATCCCCGATAGCGACACCGGTTCGGTCATGACCAATGAGGATGCACGGGC
>JAUUYJ010000330.1 GCA_030588275.1 Candidatus Zixiibacteriota bacterium
TGATCGCTCGCCACAAAGAAAACACGCTGATGCTGGTGACCGCGTTGAATCCACACATCGGATACGACAACGCCTCAAAGATCGCCAAAAAGGCGCATAAAGAAGGAACAACGCTTAAGGAAGCGGCAATCGCTTTGGAGCTGTTGACCGCCGATGAGTTTGACGAAAAGGTCCGTCCCGAAAATATGATCGGCCCACGCTAAGCCACATTGTGGCCTCTAGGCACTCGTGGGTTTTAAGAAGCTCGTGGCTGGCTGAATTTGTACTATGTAAGAGGGTCGTCCGGACGGGCGACCCTTATTTTTTGGCTATTAGATTTTTGCTATAAATTACCGAACGGTAATTGGTCACATCCCAGTTGATGTAATCAATAAACCGGTAGCCCAATTTTTTATACCATGCGATCAGATGATCTGCCTGTTCAGCCGTATCCAGGCTCAACTCTGTAACTTCATGTTGAACCGCAAAATTTTCCAAATGCTGAACCATCAATTCGCCGATCCCCTGCTTTTGAAAATCGGGATCGACGGCGAACTGCCCAAACAGAGCCACACCATCCTTCCGATACCATGCAAACTTATCCATAATGCCCGGCAGGTACAAATTAATAGTGCCGATAATCCGGCCCTGATACAAAGCGACAAAGCAGTTGCTCTTTGCTATTCTCCGGCGCGTTATATCGCTATCCTGATGCGTCGCCACAAATTTGAGACCGATATCGGCCAACTGTTTGTACGACCGATGCAAAAGATCGGTCAGATCATCAATCGAATCGTTTTCAGAAATAGGGCGGATAATGACATCAGATAGATTCATTGTGGTTATCTATATTTTGGCTATGCGAAGATATTTCATAAAGTGGCAAGCCACTTAGTTGCGCGATTTCTCGACCAGATCAATATACTGATTGATGATCGAATCGACCGCCGCCTCTGATTCCGCCTCAGCCATTATCCCAAACGATGCGGTCAAGCGGTCCGGAGCAACCAAAACCCAGCCGTTCTCTTCAAACACCCGCACACCATCAATCAATTGCCGGTTCTTGTTTGCCGTTGATGTTATCAGGTTACGCATCACCTGTCCTTTTTTGCCCCACGGACAAGGGACCGAAACCGATTTGCGGATATATTTGGTAAACCGCTGACGCAGATCGCTCAGTTTAATATCCTGACCCGAAACCATCTCCAGAAGATGGGCAATCGCATACATCGCATCAGCACCAACCTGAAAACGGGGGAAGATAAACCCACCCAGCGTACCACCGACAAAATCAGCCCCACCACGGAGATGCGCATCCATCATCGCCAGATGATCGTTGCGAACACGCAAAACCTCGACACCATGTTCCGACGCGATATCTTCGACTCCCATCGAAGCGGCGACCGGCACGGCAATCCGTTTGGTTTTGTGATAATTGAGGTACAGATCGGTAACCATCAATAGCAAAATTTGAGGATCAATCTTAACTCCCTGTTCGTCGATCACCGTCATTTTCTCCGCCGCCGGATTTATAATAACACCCATATCGGCCGATAACGATTTGACAATCGTCCCCAGCTGGCCAACCTTTTCAGACATCGTCTTGGAATGATCGCTGGCCCGGAGCGGATCGGCAAAGGCATTGAGTCCCAACGCGTCAATCCCCAACTCCGAAGTGATGCCGTGGAAAAACTGCCCGGCGGCACCGTACGAATAATCAATCACCATTTTAAATTTGGCATCGCGTACTCGCGCACCATCGGTCGAGCTCAAAAACTCTGCCCGATAATTATCAAAGAGGCTTTCGGTCTGCTCCAAATGCCCGGTCTCGGCCATCGACGCCCGCGGAAAATCTTCGTTATTAAACGACCGCTCCACTTTTTTTGACTTGGAGGTCGGCAAGTCAAGACCATTAGCATCAAAAAATATTATGTCAACCGTGCTATAGTTGATCGCACTATGTCGAATATAAATACCAGCTCCGTAGTTGCCATTTTTGAGCGCATGACGCAAAATTGGTGCCGGAAGAATTTCCAAATCATCGACATCAACTCCGGTCGCCATCAGGCCGCACATGATCGACCTTTTCAATAGCCGACTAACATCCGAAGCATCACGACTGGTAACAATCCTCTGCTTACGCCCCAACGAAGCACCAAAAGCGGCCCCCAGTTTGACCGCCAACTCCGGTGTAATCTCAGTCAACCCCAACCCGGAAACTTTGGCATCGGTAAACAGTTCGCGGTTCCATTTCTCACCCCAGACCATTGAGGAAGAAACAATCGCACCATCATCGACAATTTTTCCCGGCCAAATTTTGCAATTGGCCCGAATGCGCGCCCCTGATCCAATCTGTGAATCGTCGGCAACAACAGCCCGATCCAGAATCGATACTTCCCGACCGATCCGAACTCGATTGGTTATGATCGCATCACAGGTGGTGCTCAGGTCACCGATAACGGTGTCGGACCAAATCGTCGTTCCGGAGATAACCGCTTCATCCCCAATCTCGACCCGATCCCCAATTATCGAATTCTCAATCCGGGCTCCCTTACCGATAAGGCCACGTTCTCCGATGATAATCGTTCCGGACA
>JAUUYJ010000209.1 GCA_030588275.1 Candidatus Zixiibacteriota bacterium
AGCAAACCAATGGGGAGCATTTGATCGTCGGTTAGGGGGATTTGATAAAAATCCTCGCCCAAAAGAGTATAGATAAGAGGAATCAGCCCGGAAATTATGAAGCAGACCCGAAAGAGGCGTAACTTTATTCTAATCTTCTCATTTACTTTGGCATTTAATCTTAGGCTAATAACCCAAATCCAACCTATACGAGCACAATCTGATATGATGTCGAGAGCCCAAGAGACATTGATAGTCACCTGAGAGCTTTCTATTAAGCCAGTATGTTTGTTCAACACAATAAAAGAAAAAAAAGGTAAACCAAAACTTAGAAGAAATAAATGCCATGCCTTCGCTCGCAAAAAAATATTCATATTTGTTCCCCTACTATAGAAAAATGTAAGAAACCAATAATTCATCGAATCAATTAAATATGCTCAAGTAAGGAAGCATTGTCAATAAGGATAGGGGGGATTCGCTGTATCCCATGGCTGTACTGTGGGTACGAGTTGTTGGGGGCCAATAACATCCTACATCTTGATGGCTCTGATCGAAAACGTCATTGGGATATCTTTTTTGCCGTCGGGATAGAAATACCATCCATCATCATCCTTGATAAAATTGGGCCAGCGATCATAAACGCAAAATGGGAATTCATGCAGGTACTCAATCGTCATTCCGGCCTGCACCAACGACGTGACGACATCACCCAAACTCCAACGCCAACCGACCTCATCTTCCAGGATCAAATCCTTGTCGCAGTAATCAGGTTCGTTGGGGTAATGCTCAGCCCCACTGTGAAAATATGGCTCGATAAACTTCTTGTCCTGATCCAGCATGTCCAAAAAGGGATGAGTCTCCGCAATATAAAAGATTCCTCCCGGCTTGACGTACCGAGCCACAATTTCGGCCCAGCGTTTGATATCTGATATCCACCACAACACCCCATACGACGTGTAAACAATATCAAACTGTTCATCCAAAACATCCGGTAGGTCAAAAATATCGGTTCGGATAAACCGGGCATCCAACTCAGCTTTATCCTTCAGTTCATTGGCTCGTTTGATCGAATCATCTGAAATATCAATCCCGGTGACGTGCGCGCCCAAGCGGGACCAGGCGAGGCTGTCCATGCCGAAATGACATTGGAGGTGCAATAGAGATTTTCCCGATACGTCTCCCATCTCTTCAAGTTCCAACGGATGGAGTTTAAACGTCCCGTCCAAAAACTGTTTGACCTTGTAATCGGGATGCTTGAAATGTGCTTCGGTCCGCTTATTCCAATTAATGCGGTTGATCTCATGATCTTTGTTCATGTGAAAACTCCAACGATTATTAATGACCGCGATTTATTTGTGGGTGCGCCAGAATACAACCAGACCGACCAATAAAAATATGATATTGATCGACCAGGCGGCCACGTCGGGCGATATTTGACCACTATACCCCAGCGATTGTGTCACCTTAAAGATGACAAAATACAACAGAGAAATCCCGGAGGCGAAAGCAAAAGACAGGGCCACGCCGCTACGCTTGGGGTTTGATGCTATGGGGATACTGATAAACATGACGATGAAGCTGGTGAATGGAAATGACAACTTGGTGCGCAGATCGACCAATTCCCGGACGTACGGTCGAGCCGACCGCTTTTGCATATCGACATAGTCGGACAACTCCTCATACCCCATATCCTCAGGCTTTCCCTTGAACTTGACAAACTCAGCGGGTGGCTTGCGACAGTTTTTCAAAAGGAGGGTGTCGAATTTGACATACTGTTCCAACCCTGCGGCAAAATTCCGGTAGGCACCATTGTACATCGTCCAATAACCGTTGCTGTAAAATATTTTATCGCCACGAAATGATTCGACCAAAGTATCATTGGAAAATTTTTGAATCAGAACCGATTTTGCTTCCAACCGGTCAGGACGGAAGGTGCCTAAGTGATAAATGTAGCCGTTGTCTCCCTGCCGCGAGACGTTGTACATGATCGAACCCCTTTTGTGGCTCTTCTTTTCGATATCTCCATGCTTAATGCGCATCCGTTCCTGGGTTGCATACGGAAGGATGTATTCATTAAAATAAAAATTGCCGGCAGAAAGAAACAGCGAAAAGAGCAAAAGTGGTAAGGCGATCCGGTAAATCGAAATTCCTGCCGCCTTCATCGCCACGATTTCAAAATTTTTGGCTAAAAGTCCAACCGAAAACATCCCGGCCAAAAGCACCGCCGCCGGGACCGTGATTTTGTAGATCCAGGGGATGAAATAGAGATAATACATGAAAACGTCTTTGACCGAGGCGGCGTTATCGACAATTTTTTCCAGATTTTCGATCAGATCGACAATCAGGGCAATCAGAGTGATGGCTCCCAGAGCAATTACCAGCGACATGAGAAAGCGGGACAACAGATATCGGTCAATTACCCGGATCATTTCTTTTTCCCCAGGTGGCGAAATGGGCTGATCAGCTCCCAAACCGTTTTTTCAGTAGAAATTAGGTATAGCATCCCTATTCCAATCGACCCGATCAGTATGTTGGCTGACCACATCGCCCAAAATGGGGTCACGATTGAACGGTCGGCCAAATCTTCGCCGCCGATCAAAAAGGCCCAGTAAACGATAAACAGTCCTAATGAAATTCCAATACTGATCCCCATACCACCCCGCTTGGCCATAATTCCCAGAGGGGCACCGATCAGAACAAAGACGATGCAGGCGGTCGGGATGGAATATTTCTTATAAACCTCAACGTAATATGAGTTGATCATTTTTTGCTGATTGGAGACACTCTCATTCTCGCGTGAAATGAATTTCATTGCGGCATCTTCGTCCCGCGCCAGATGATCAAGCGCAATATTATCGGCGATCATGCTATCGGGTGATGGGGCCAGCGAGTCGGCTAAGAGGCGGTCAAAACGCTGGGTGATTTTAACGCCGATTTTACTCCGATACGGCCTTATGCTCTTCTCCCATTTCATAATATCATCAAGCATGCGCATTGATGATTTTTCCCGGTCGGTACGATGCTGGTCATCCGATTCTTTGAAGTCGCGTGAGACATCGGTTACCTGGAAACGCTGGGTGTTGAAGGCCAAACGGCGATAGTTCTCGTCGTTTTTGTTATCAAATTCATGTATCTCGCCGTCCTTCAGATCGAAGATTAGCTCCCGACCATCGGCGGCAAAGGTCAGGTGCCCCGTTTTGGATACGATTGTTCGGGGAGCGGTCCGTTTTTTGCCCAGCTCCATAATTTTTACGCCGGTCAGATTGGATGTCTTGTGATCGACCGAGTCGATCAAAATAATGTATCCGGGAATGTCGGTCACAAACGCTCCCGACCGCATCTGCAAGGTTGGTCGCATCCGCTTGATGTCCTGCATCAAAATTCGAGCTCGATGGTTCAGGTCGGGCAAGACCTCATTGCTAAAGTAAACCATCCCCCATGACAAAAGGCAGGCGGCCAATATGACCGGATACATAAGGCGCAAAATATGTGTCCCGGATGCCATCAGAGCGACCACTTCAAAGTCACCGGTCATCCTACCAAAAGCCATCAGCGTCGCGACCAAAACCGACATCGGGACCGAGAGGGCAATGATCCATCCCATCTGAAAAACAAACACTTTTAATATTATCATCGTCGGAAGCTCTTTGCCAACGATCAGATCGACCAGATGGGGGATGAAGTCGATAATCAGAATAAATGTGATGATTACAAAGGCGAAAATAAACGGTCCGATATGTTCGCGCAGGATATAGCGGGAGACAATATTTCTGAAGTCAAAGATTCTCAGAAATGAGATAAACGGCGCCTGCCGCCGATGCGGTATTTTCTCTTCAATATTTCCCATTTTGACCCGGAATATATTACCGTACAATAGTTTCGTAAAGTAAATTTATTGGACCTGATGACGCTGATTGGCCTCATCGGTCATGATCTATTACCCTGATCGGCTTGACAAGTTCGCGCCGATTGTTATTTTGATTATCACTATCATGAAAGAAATATTTGTCAAAGATATTCGCACCGGCCTGAAGGTCAAAGAATACTTCGCTTTGCGCAAGTCGGCCCTGCTGGAAAAAGATGGCCGGTATCGCTTGCAAGTCGAACTGGGGGACTCAACCGGTCGAATTCCAGGCGTTTTGTGGGATGCGGACCCGGATTTGGGGCAGAAATTCCCACCCGGAATTATTGTTCAGGTGGTCGCTGCGGTTGGTACTTTTATGGACAAGCCACAGCTAACCATCCAGAAAATCCGCCCGGCCAAAGAGGATGAGTTTGACTTAGCCGATTATTTCCGAAAAGCGAGTAAATCCAAAGATGAGCTAAACAGTTTGTTAGACGAGATGATCGCACGGGTGGAAAACGATTATTTGTGTAAGTTGCTCGATAAGGTTTTTGGGCAGGATGGTATTCGGGAGAGATATCTTTTGTCACCGGCGGGGAAACTTTTGCACCACGATACTATCGGAGGTCTGGCGGAACATTCGCTGTCGATGGCGGAGTTGGTGGTGCGGTTGGCGGATCATTATCCGACTCTGAATCGGGACATCCTAATCTGTGGGACGCTGTTTCATGATCTGGGAAAAATTTGGGAGTACGAAGTGACCGCCGCGATTGATTACACCGACGCCGGGCGGTTGGTCGGGCATATTAGTCAGGGAAATGAATTTGTTACTTCGCAGGCGCGAACGATTGAGCATTTCCCGGAAGATCTGTTGACGCACCTGCAACATCTGATCTTGTCGCATCAGGGGCGCAAAGAGTTTGGTTCGCCGGTTGTCCCGATGACACCGGAGGCGATATTTTTGTATCATATCGACGAGCTTGATTCCAAGATGAA
>JAUUYJ010000341.1 GCA_030588275.1 Candidatus Zixiibacteriota bacterium
TCTCTGAGATTGACGACATCCCAATCCCGATCGCATCAGAGGCAAAACGGGGCGTGTATCCCATAAAGGTACGATATAGCTCTCCCTTTTTGAGACTGATCGAAAGTTCGTCATCGGGACGAGCAAAGTGGTCCATACCGATCTGGATATACCCGGCCTCATGAAATTTCTCTACCGCCGTTGCGAACAGATCGTACTTATCGGTCGTATTCGGGAGGGTCTCAGGGAGAATCTTTTTTTGGTGCGCTTTGAAATCGGGCAGATAGGCGAAGCTATAAACCGCGACACGATCCACCCCCATCTCAATAACTTCATCAATCGTCTTGGCAAAATTGGTCACAGTTTGACGTGGCAAACCAAAAATTAAGTCAATATTGATCCCATCGAACCCCAATTTGCGACATTGGTCAAACAGTTGTTTGGTTTCAGAATAATTCTGATCCCGCCCGATTGCCGCCTGAACTTCCGGAGTCAGATCCTGCACACCCATCGAAATCCGATTAAATCCAAATTCGCGCAACGCCTTGAGATGCTCGAAACTGGTTACCCTCGGATCAACCTCAATCGCCAGCTCACTATCTTCGACCATCGAAAAATGGTCGGTGATATGGCGAAACAGTTTTTCCATTTGAGGCACGCTCAAATAGGTCGGCGTTCCGCCCCCCCAATGGAGATGGATCGCTTTTTTATTCTGCCCCAGATGTTCGGTAACCAGGTCCATCTCGTTATTCAAAAGATCGATATATTGGTCAGCCCGTTCCACCGATGATGTTATTACCGTTGTGCATCCGCAATAATAACAGCGCGCCTTGCAGAATGGTAGATGGAAATAAAGCGACAGCGGCTCTTCAGACTTCGAGGCACGCTGTAACGCCTGGATATACCGATCGGCTCCAAATTCGGAACTCCATTCCGGCACCGTTGGATAGCTGGTGTAGCGCGGACCGGGTCGATCATATTTGCGCAGTAGATCGCGGCTTACTTTTTTATGCGTCATGTCCTGATGGCCTCTTAAATGAGTGCACGGTCTCAACCAGTAAGCGGACGTTTTCAACCGGAGCGGTCGGCAAAATGCCATGACCGAGGTTGAAAATAAAACCGTCCCGCTTGGCTGTCTGTTCCAGGAGGATGTTCGTCTGCTTGAGCAGTTCATCCGGTGAACCAAACAGCATGTGCGGATCAATATTCCCCTGAATTGCTTTGCCGTCTAAGATTTTGTCGGCCAGCATTATGTCAGTTCGCCAATCAATACCAACCACTTCACAATCCATTTCGGCTAAGAGGTGCAGGTACGGTCCGCTATTATTTAGATACATTATACGGGGGATTCCATCTGTTTTGCAGATATCAAAAACTTTTTTGTTAAAGGCGAGAGAGAACTTGCGGTAATGCTCCGGGGGAATTATCCCGCCCCAGGAATCGAAAAGTTGGACCGCATCTGCCCCGGCTTCAATCTGAGCCTTTAAATAATGGCCGGTCACTTCGGCCAATTTATCCAAAAGGATTGCCATATCCTTGGGATGATTGTACATAAATTTCTTGGTTTCGATAAATGATGGCGAGCCACCACCCTCAATCATGTAACAGGCTAGCGTCCAGGGTGACCCGCAAAAGCCGATCAAAGGGACCTGCCCATTGAGCCGCTTCTTGATCGCTTTCAAACCGTTCAGGACATAATCCATTTTTTCAGCCGGGTTAAATACGTTTATGGCGGCAACATCGTCGGTTGATCTAATCGGTGGCTTTATCTTTGGTCCACCCTCGTCAAAGACCACCTTCGGTCCCATCTGTTCCAGTGGCAGAAGGATATCGGAAAACAGAATCGCGGCATCAAAGCCAAAGATATCAATCGGCTGACTGGTTACCTCAGCCATCAATTCGGCCGAGCGACACAGCTCCATAAAAGTTACCTTTTTTCTGACGGCCCGGTATTCGGGCAAATAGCGGCCGGCCTGGCGCATAATCCAGATCGGAACCCGGTCGTGTGGCTGGCACATAGCCGCCTTGATGAAATCAAACTCAGGCATCGGTTTCTCCCTGTGGTGTAAACTTGTATCCAGCACCCCGCATCGTATGGATAAATTTCGGATGCGACGGGTCCGGTTCAAATATTTTTCGCAAGCGGACGATAAAATTGTCAACGGTTCGACTCGATGGATACACATTATATCCCCAGACCGCATCTAAAATCATGTCACGCGTTACAACCTCATTGGCATGCTCGGCCAAAAACTTTAAAATCATGCACTCTTTTTGAGACAGTTCGGTCGCTCCATTTGCACCAACTGCCTGAAACGATTTAAAATCAACCTCAAAACCACCAAAACTATATTTGTCACCCTTCAAATTGTCGGTTGAGTACCAAACCTGCCGACGAAACATCGCCGCAATCCGAAGCAGTAACTCCTGCAAA
>JAUUYJ010000310.1 GCA_030588275.1 Candidatus Zixiibacteriota bacterium
GAACGACCGAACCAATTTTTTGTGTATGTTCGTGCGTAGCTAGTTACTGCCACTTACCCCCTTGGGGGGTTGTGGCTATTATGCCTGTGCGACGCGAAGGCCCGCTGATACTCTCTGTCTCGCTACCAGTTAACGGCGATTTGCGAGGTTATGCCAAGAGATTGCCCCCAATAAATTGGGGATGTTACCGCGCTACGCCCCGATGGGGCTTCGCTCGCAATGACATCGTTCGGCGAAGTGGCAAGTGATCCCCGAAACGATGATACCCGTATTCGGCTATCTATTTGGTGGAATTTTGTTATATTCCCGATTGAAATAGAGGAGTAATTTATCGCGCTACACAGAAAACAAACGATGCACCGGTCGGAAATCCGAGTCATCATCGCTGACGAACGGAAAATCTTTCGCCAGGGGTTGATCTCGCTTTTTACGACTGAGCATGATTTACTGATCGTCGGTGATGCCGGAGACGGCCCGGAACTGGTCGATCTGGTGACGACCAGCCGTCCCGATTTGGTGCTTTTAAACATCAATCTTCCCGGGCTGGATGGGATCGGTGCCGCCCGCCGGATCAAAAAATTGCCCAACCCGCCGGAGTTGGTTTTCATGATTAACAACCATAACGAATCGCTGATGCGCGAAGCGTTTTCAATCGGTGCGCGCGCATATTTGCTCCAGGATTGTGATTTCAAGGAGATCGTATTTGCTCTGCGGAAAGCGGCGGCGGGAGATTATTATCTGACTGGACCGGCTGGGCACGAGATGGTTTTTGATTATATTAATCCGGGGGAGCGGGAGTCAAATTCCGGTTCGATCATGACACGCCGAGAACGGGAGTTGGCCAGGCTTTTGGCCGACGGATATTCCACCAAGGAGGCGGCTGACCGGCTTTCGATCAGCGTCAAAACGGCTGAGACGCATAGAGCTTCGATCATGCGGAAACTGCGCGCCCGAAACGTGACAGATATAGTTAAGTATTGTATTCGCAACAAGTTGATTGACCCCTGAAGATAGTTTTTCAGTCGGTAGAATCTTCGTTCTTTCTACATACTTTCCCTTTTAAAAATACATGATTGTCCCTATTGTGAAGGTTTTCACAAAAGGCAATATTGGGGCGTTTATGACAATAATAAAGGCGCGCCGTCTCGCTTTGATTCTCGCATCTCGTTTGAACATCTTGAGGCTGTCCCCTTTTAACGCATTTTATTTTTGCGAGTCGTTGGCGCAGAGATCACATAGATTAATTTAGAGGAGATCACAATGTCTGATTATGTTGCCGATTTTATGGGCCACATCAAGGCCAAGAATCCTTCCGAACCGGAATTTCACCAAGCGGTCCAAGAAGTAATTGAATCGGTTTCGGTCGTTTTAGAAAAACATCCGGAATATCGTAATGCTAAAATTATGGAACGTATTTCCGAGCCGGAAAGAGTTATCATGTTTCGTGTACCGTGGGTTGATGACCAGGGAAATTATCAGGTCAACCGTGGTTTCCGTATCGAAATGAACTCGGCGATCGGTCCCTATAAAGGTGGCCTGCGCCTTCATCCTTCGGTCAACCTTGGTATCCTGAAGTTTTTGGCCTTTGAGCAAGTTTTCAAAAACAGCCTGACAACTCTGCCGATGGGTGGCGGAAAAGGTGGTTCCGATTTTGATCCTAAGGGAAAAAGTGACAACGAAGTTATGCGCTTTTGCCAAAGCTTTATGATGGAACTGTATCGCCACATCGGCCCGAACACCGATATCCCGGCTGGTGATATTGGCGTTGGTGGTCGCGAAATCGGCTACATGTTTGCAACGTATAAGAAAATCAAAATCGAATACACCGGCATTCTGACCGGTAAAGGCCTCAACTGGGGTGGTTCTCTGATTCGTCCCGAAGCGACCGGTTATGGCACCGTCTATTTTGCCGCCGAGATGCTGGCTACCCGTGGCGAAACTCTGGAAGGGAAGACCTGTTTGGTTTCCGGTTCCGGTAACGTGGCTCAGTACACGACCGAGAAGGTTCTTGATCTGGGTGGTAAAGTGCTGACCGTCTCTGATTCGGGTGGTTATATTTTTGATGCCGATGGTATTGACCGTGAAAAGCTGGCCTTTATTATGGATCTGAAAAATGTCCGTCGTGGACGCATCAATGAATATGCCGAGAAATTCTCCTCGGCCAAGTACACCGCCATTGATCCTTCGGCAGATTGCAACCCGCTCTGGAATCACAAAGCTGATTGTGCTTTCCCGTCGGCGACGCAGAATGAGATCAACGCCAAGGATGCTAAGAATCTGATTAGCAACGGCGTTTATGTCGTTGCCGAAGGCGCCAACATGCCGACCGTTCCGGACGGTGTCGATGTCTTCTTGCAAAACAAGATTCTGTATGGCCCGGGCAAAGCGGCTAACGCTGGTGGTGTGGCTGTTTCCGGTTTGGAAATGTCGCAGAACTCAATGCGTTATAGCTGGTCGCGCGAAGAAGTTGATAACAAACTTCATGGCATCATGAAGAGCATCCATCAGTCTTGCGTTGAAGCTGGTGAAAAGTATAACTGTCAGGGTAACTATGTCAACGGTGCCAACATTGCCGGATTTGTCAAGGTTGCCGACACGATGCTTGATCATGGTATCTTTGGTTAAGCCAACCATTGATTGTAAAGGGTTATTTATTGCTCTTTGTAATCTGTCTTAAGATTCATCTTAACGGAGCGGAATAATCCCGCTCCGTTTTTTTTATGTGCGACCCCATTTTATTGCCTGAATCTATGCTTGGCAATAATAGTTATATTTTACTGTTTAATAACTGACCATTTTTTGCCGATCAACTGCATAATTGTGGCTATAATTATCCTGAATTTATAATTCTACAATTCTCACCCACCCAATCTGCCGATATAACCTTTATATCAGAACAGCATTTTCTGTTCGTTTTTTAGTTTATGCC
>JAUUYJ010000353.1 GCA_030588275.1 Candidatus Zixiibacteriota bacterium
AAGGTTGTCTTTCCTGATCGGGAACATCGCCCGGTCGCCTATTTTGCAAACTTCCATAGTTACCCGGAGTGGTTTGTTTATTACTGCATTCAGGAATTTGGCCCGGATGCTACCGACAAATTTCTGGCTCGGGGGAACGAGTCGCCGCAAGTAACCTACCGTGTTAACATCCTCAATTACAGCGCAAATCAGATTGAAGAGATTCTTAACAAGAATCAGATTGAATATACGCGTGGCAAATTTCTCACAAATTATTTTGGCATCCGTAAGCAAGGGCTTCCTTTGGAACAGGAATTGATTAAAAGCGGTCGTGTCTATGTTCAGGATGAATCGGCCGGTATGGCGGTCAAACTGCTTGAATTGAATGGCCAGGGAGATCTCCTTGACCTTTGCTCTGCGCCGGGCGGGAAGGCGACCCATGCGGCGATGGAGATGAATAATAAGGGGCGGATAACCGCTATTGATACCAAAGTTGATCGTTTGGAAAAAGTTGTGGAAAATGCGAAGCGGATGGGGATTATGAACATTGCCCCGGTTGTCTGCGATGCTCTTGATTTTAAGGGACCGGGATCAAATAAGGTACTGCTTGACGTTCCTTGTTCCGGGTGGGGTGTGGTTGGACGGCACAGCGACCTGCGCTGGGCCAAAACGCTCGACGATTCGCGCAAGCTGGCTGATTTACAAAGTCGTTTGATCCGTCATGCCGCCGATCTGGTTTTGCCGGGTGGACATTTGGTCTATTCAACCTGCACCATCATGCGGCAGGAAAACGACCAAATTATTGAAGAGTTTTTACTCGAACGATCCGATTTTGAGATCGACCGACCGACCAAAGTTATTCCTGAGGAGTTGATCTCCGAGCGGGGCTTTGTCAAAACTTACCCGAACCTGCAAAACATCGATGGCGCTTTCTCCGTCAGGCTCAAGAAAAAACTTGGCACCAGCTAAAAACAGTCCTAATTTATTACTCCTTGTATAACAGGTTATATGATAGTTTATAAGCGACATAAAGCTGGGCGCCGTTTTTCTATTTGGGATTTAAAACTACCATCGGCAAAAGGGAAATGGGGCAAACTGGCGATCCGTTGGGGTGCGATAGCTGTCGCCGCCCTTGTTCTATTTTTCATCTTCGATGATATCATTATGCCGACTTTGACCCGTCACGGGAGCGAATTTCCCCTGCCGGTCATTGATGGGATGACCATCAGTGAAGCAGAACCTGCCCTGCATGAGGCCGGTTTGTCGCTTAAGGTAACATCGGAGGAGTACCACCCGGACAAGCCAACCGGCACCATTTTATCACAATTCCCAGCCGGTGGTACGATGGTAAAAAAAGGACGGATTGTTAAGGCTGTTATCTCTTTGGGGCAAAAAGCGGTCGAAGTCCCGGACCTGCGCGGTTTTTCCGTACGTCAGGCAAGATTGAAGCTGGAGGCGGTCGGCTTTGAACTGGGCGATATGGAATGGACCTCGACCGATTCTTTACCGGAAAAAGTGGTCGTCTTCTCCTATCCCAAAGCCTCAACGATGATCCCATTCGGTAGCAAGGTTGATTTGATGGTTAACCGGGGGCCGTACCAACGAACCGTGTTTGTTCCCCGCTTGATCGGCTTGTCATTAACCGAAGCGACCAATCGTTTGGCTGAGAAAAATCTTAAAGTCGGACTGGTAACGCTCATCATCAACGAAAATTATCTCCCCGAAACGGTTCTGGAGCAATCGGAGGATGCCGGCTCGGAGTTATTACCGGACGAAGAGGTTGATCTGGTTGTATCCAGCACCGACTGAGTCTCCAACTGGCGGGATAACTAAAAATAAAGAAAAATTTAAATAATGACCAAACCCACGAAAAAAAAGATTACCAAAAGAAAAATTAAGAAGAGTTCGGAATGGTGGAGCAAGCAACCATCCTATAAACTCGCCTATGAAGATGATGAGTTTATGGCGCTTGATGAGATGCGTCCGATTCGCCTCAATCTTGAGCTTGAAAAGGCGGAGCTGATTCTTCGCCAACATAAGATCGAATCGACCATCGTTGTTTTTGGTGGCACCCGGGTTGTTGAACCGAAAGAGTGTCGGAAAAATATTCGTTTATTGAAGGAGCAGTTAGCCAAGAAACCTCGCGATGCCAAACTGCTCAAAAAAATGGCAATTGCCAAACGGGTCCAGGCCAAGTCGGGATATTATGAAGAGGCCCGCCGCTTTTCGGAGTTGGTTTCATGCGAATCTCAAGCCAATGGTACTGAATATGTGATCGTCACCGGGGGC
>JAUUYJ010000396.1 GCA_030588275.1 Candidatus Zixiibacteriota bacterium
GCAAAAACGGCCAGAAGTAAGATTATATGTAGATAAGTTTTCTTGAGCATTGGCGACCTCTAATCATATTATCGGTCGAACAACTGTCAAGTTTACAGGGAATCGTCCTTCAAAAAGGGGTAAATACCGGACTACCTGAAATACAGCCGGCGGTAATATTCTTCATCATCAACCAGCTTGACAATCTCCCCCGCCAGTCGGCTATAGCTATCCCGAACAACAGTAATAACCGCCCCCGACTCCTTCGCCCCAGAGCCCGCTTTGGAATTAATCGGGTAATCAATCCCGTTAGTAATCAAAGGGAAATTAGCCGCAACAGCCCTGGCCGCCAAAAATCGATTTAACCCACCAGCCGAGAGCAACAGGAGTGAATCGGTCTGCTCAAACAGCTTCATCAAACTTTCCTCCGAATCCGGATGGCATAAATAGAACGAGTCCCCCCAATCATGTTCGGACTGATCCACCTCCTCGGCGTCGAATGAAATCAGAATAAATTCGGTACGTGGATATTTTTGCTTAACAATATCATGAGCCCGCCGAGCCAAAGCGACAACCTGCGAATTCTTAAAATCACCATAAACCAAAACTTGCGGTACCGATCGACTCTTGCGAATCAAGCGATAAGCGTCGTGGTTAATGTTTTCCAGTCTGAATGAAATATTGGATGGGATTTTTTCATACTCCCCAACCAGAGTAACATCTCCACCGACTCGATGATGAATTATCGAATCAATTCTTTGCCTCATTTTCTGCTCAAAGCCGTTACGAAAACCGTAATCATGGATTGTTACCGGCACGCCCAACAGTTTTCCAAGCGCGGCGGCTAAAAGAGCATATTTCCCATCAGAACTCATCGACAGAAGATAAAATTCAATCGAAACGGCTCCCCGCATCATCAGTAGCAAACGCCAGGCAAACTGCAAAAACTGAAAACCACCTTCAGCACCAACGCCATAATCAAGAAACAGGAACCGATCTTGTCTGTTTTTTTTGCAACCTTTTATAAGACCACCATAACTCAATCGCCTCGGATATACGACCAGCCGTGCCCCGCTTCGCCCACTTGCCAGGTAGGACACCCGACCAGTTTCCCTGATCGCCCATCTTTCCAATATCCCTTGATTCATAATAGACATTCGCTTCATATATTAATTATACAGTCTGAAGATAGAAATGGTTGTTATGGTCTGAATTTTAATACGGCAATTTCCGGTCGAGCCAGAAAACGAAGCGGGATAAAAGATATTCCCAAACCCCGATTTGAAAATAGCGTGATCCCATCCACATCATATAATCCCGAAATATACATCTGGCTGGCAACGCAAACGGTGTTAGGTGCCAATTGAGTAATATACGGCAAGGCAATCTGCCCACCATGCAGATGCCCTGACAAAATTAATTCCACACCGTCCGGATCAATCTTTTCTGCCAAAGCCGGAGCATGAGCCAAAACAATCCGAGGCGCACCGGCTGGAACCGCCGAGGTCGCCTTAAAATAATCATCCTTCCATAGAAAATTATCCTCCA
>JAUUYJ010000194.1 GCA_030588275.1 Candidatus Zixiibacteriota bacterium
CCAAAATAATTGCCGGCCAAAGGCTGACAAAGCCGAGGGCAATAAACGGAATGGCCAGGAATATAAAGAGGAGCATGGTCGCCAGGCCAATCGCTATAGAAAGTCCAAATTCGATGAAAAAATAAGCCACATTGGCGACGAAATTATTTTTGAGTAAGGAAAAACTGTCGGAGATACTGTCAAAAACCGGCTTTCCTTCCAATACGATGATCCGGGCCGAAAGCAAAGAGAGCATGGAAATAACAAAAATAATCACAAATAAGGTAGGAATCAAAAATAACAGAGAGATGAACCCAAGGACCATTTCGACATAAAAACAGATGGCACCAATTAATATCAATACTATAAGGAGGGCGAAAACGATGACAAAAAACAGTAAACCACGGCCCAAAAGGGGCCAGAAAAAGGATGCTCCAGTCTTAAAACAACTACCTAACTTTACCGGCTCACCATTTTTTATTCGACGTGCGGCATCAATCAATCCGCCGTTGGCGATAATACCAAGAACAATAAAAACCACCGCCAAGAGAAAGATCGCCAGTATCAGACCAATAATCGCCAAAGGTACGACTGGGTTATCAAACCAGGCGCGAAAAGTGCTTTGATCGAATGGGAGTCGATCTTCATAAACGTTGGAGGGAATATTTGGGCCACCACCGCCAGAAATCAAGAATCCCAAAACCCAAAGAGCTTTGTATTTCCAGCCGTTCTTAAATCCGAAAGAAACTATATCGCCATATTTCATAATTTTATCCTATCGGTTTTTCCATTTTGAGTCAACCAAAAATAAGAAAAATAACCATACTTCCGTGAGTGAACAAATCGCCGATCCCGATGTCATTTAATATATTGCCTTAAACCTACTTTATTCAACGACGTTTTATGACTCTTGGTCGAATAATTATCAAGAATATCCATCGCAACCTCCAATCCGACCAAGAATTTCGTTTTTTTCTCAATAATAATAGACAATAATGGCCAGTAAACGAACAAATCTCAATTTGGAGCGTTATGGAAATTGCCAAACGGAGATTACGTTTAGAAAAATGAGATTGCTTAGGGTTATTAAAAAATCTATTTTGATGGCTGATTCCGAGGGAATTCTACCCCGGTTATTTATTGAGAATTGGTCAGATTTTTTAGCTTCTGTTTTTAGGCAGTTAACATGTAAGGATAATTTATGAATTTAGGTGTCGTCAGAGAAAGTTACCCCGGAGAGAAAAGGGTCGCCCTGGTTCCGGGAAATATTGCGCAGATCAAAAAAACCGGTCTGGAAGTTCTGGTTGAATCCGGGGCGGGAAGTCAGGCTGGCTATCCCGATTCTGCTTACGAAGCAAAAGGGGCCAAGATAATAAGCAGTCGGTCCGAGGTTTTTTCCTCCTCCGATATTATTCTTTATGTCCGGGGTTTGGGTGCCAACCTGACCGAAGGTCAGGCCGATCTCAATCTGATGAAGTCAGGCCAGGTTTTGGTCGGGCTGTTTGATCCTTTGAGCGAGCCGGAGGCAAAAAAGCCATTAGCCGAAAAAAATGTGACCGCCTTTTCGATGGAGTTGATGCCTCGCATCACCCGCGCCCAGAGTATGGATACCTTGTCGTCGATGGCAACGATTGCCGGATACCGTGCCGTCTTGTTGGCCGCGATCACTCTACCGAAAATGTTTCCGATGATGATGACCGCCGCTGGAACGGTCGCCCCTTCGCATGTTTTTATTATAGGGGCCGGTGTGGCCGGTCTTCAGGCGATTGCTTCAGCTAAACGGATGGGAGCGGTCGTGCATGCTTACGATGTTCGCCCGGCTGTCAAAGAGCAGGTCCAATCGCTGGGTGGAAAATTCGTCGAGATGGAGCTTGATACCGGCGAATCAGAAACCAAAGGTGGCTATGCCAAAGAGATGGGTGACGAGTTCATCCGCAAGCAGAGGGAGCTGATGACAAAAGTCGTGGCGGAAAACGATATTGTTATAACGACCGCCGCCATTCCGGGGAGGAAATCCCCAGTTCTGATAACTGCCGAAATGGTGAAGGTCATGAAACCGGGATCGGTCATTATCGATCTGGCCGCCGAACGGGGTGGCAACTGTGAACTAACCAAAGCGGGGGAGACGGTTGTTGTGCATGGCGTGCAAATCCTCGGTCCTTTGAATATCCCGACCGATGTTCCTTATCATGCCAGTCAGATGTATGCCAAAAACCTGTCCAACTTTATTACTCTGCTGGTGAAAGATGGAAAGATTCAGACTGAATCTGATGATGAAGTTATCAAGGCGACCATGATTACCCATAATGGTGCCGTCGTAACGCATGATGCTTGAGACCTTTGAAAATAATATCCTTTTCGCGGAGAAAAAATAGATGGAAATTTTTGTTTTAATCCTAACGATATTTGTCCTGGCGATCTTTGTCGGGCTTGAGATTGTTACCAAAGTTCCGCCGACATTGCATACGCCACTTATGTCTGGCTCCAATGCTATCTCCGGAATTACAATAATCGGTGCCTTGCTATTGGCAGGGCAAATTGGTAACCCAGAGTTATCAAAAATTCTCGGAACGGTGGCGGTTATCTTTGCCACCATTAATGTCGTCGGCGGGTTTCTGGTCACAGACCGGATGCTCAAAATGTTTAAAAAGAAGTAGGGACCGGATATGATCAGTCAGAATTTTATTAACCTGGCCTACGTGCTGGCGGCGGTGCTGTTTATTTTCGATCTCAAATGGATGGCCCATCCCCGCACAGCAGTCAAAGGAAATCGGGTCGGCGTTTTGGCGATGCTGATCGCCATTGCGGCGACGATGCTTAGTGGAAATCTCGAATTCAAATATATCCTCATCGGTATCAGTATCGGTTCGGTCATCGGAGCGGTTGCCGCGATGCGTGTTGCGATGACATCTATGCCTGAGATGGTCGGACTGTTCAACGGCTTTGGTGGTGGGGCTTCGATCATGGTGGCTGGTGCCGCCTTGATTGCCGCGATGTATTCTTTGGCCGGTGGCGGAGAAGAGGCGAGCATGCAGACGAAAATCGCCATTGTTGCCTCCGGGATTATCGGATCAATAACATTTTTTGGAAGTTATGTTGCCTTTGGAAAGTTGGCCGAATTCTTGGCCGTCAAATGGAAACTGCATTTGTGGCAGAGCATTATCAAGTACGGCTTTTCAAGCGCCGTTGTTGCTGGTGGTGCCTGGTACGGTCTGTCGCAACCGACCTCGGCGATGTCGATCGGATTGATCGTCTCGGCTGTACTCATTGGCGCGATTCTACTCATCAAAAAAGACCGCTTCCCCGGTATGAACATCCTCAAGAGTCTCTGCGGTATTGCCGTTCTGGTTTTGGGGTATATGGTGATCCAGGACCCCGGCAACATGCTTCTGTTTTGGCTTTTGGTGACCGTCGCTGGCGTTTTGGGCGTAATCCTGACAATCTCAATCGGTGGCGCCGATATGCCGGTTGTGATCGCACTATTGAACTCATACTCCGGACTGGCGGCGACCGCGACCGGGTTTGTGATTAATAACAACGTATTGATTATCGCTGGATCATTAGTTGGTGCTTCCGGAATAATCCTAACGCAAATTATGTGTAAGGCGATGAACCGTTCGCTAACCAACGTCCTCTTTGGATCGCTCGGCCCGACGGCTGACACACCGGATGCGGAAGAAGTTTACAAAACGGTCAAATCAACCTCGCCCGAAGAGGTTGCCATGATGTTGGAGACGGCCCAAAAAGTGGTCATTATTCCGGGATACGGAATGGCCGTTTCGCAGGCCCAACATGCGGTCCGCGATCTGGCGAATCTAATTGAGGCCAACGGTGCGGAAGTGCTGTACGGTATCCATCCGGTTGCCGGTCGGATGCCGGGGCATATGAATGTCCTTTTGGCCGAGGCGGATATCGATTATGATAAACTAAAAGAGATGGATGAGATCAATACATCTTTGGCGCAGGTTGATGTCGCGATTGTACTGGGTGCCAACGATGTTGTCAACCCGGTCGCCCGGACTGACCCGAATAGTGCCATCGCCGGAATGCCGATTATTGATGTTGACAAGGCTCGCACGGTGGTTGTTATCAAACGGTCGTTGTCGCCGGGATTTGCCGGAATTCCCAACCCGCTTTTTGCAATGGATAACACTTTGATGTTCTTCAGCGACGGTAAAAAAGCGATGGAAGATTTAATCGCGGCGGTCAAAGAAGGTAACTAGGCGGCTAGCCGCTTTTAGAAATCGAAATTCAGCTGAGTTGGTTTGTAAATGATTTGGTAACGCCAACGGGCAGGGAATAATTCCCTGCCTGTTCTTATTTATACCGGAAACTCTGTCCGAATTTCATTGATCTATATTGCTTCAATAATTCCAGATTAGTGATGTGACGACCTGTCTGTAGAGAGCAAATTTTCACACAACAATTCCGTCATTCCCTTATTGACTAATCTCCAAATTATCCTTAAAATCGTAGATTGATATAAACGACTATTATGGAGATAAAAAATGACTGATAATAATATGCTACGCTGGGATCTGGATTCGGTATTCCCCGGTGGATCAACCTCGCAACAACTGTCCGAGTTCCTAACGGCGATCCAAACCGACCTGCAAGCGGCTGAAAAACAGTTCGATTCGCTCCCCAAAGAGCTGAATGATTCTACTCGCGATGAATGGGTTAGCTATTTCTGCCTCCTGCAGGATATCTGCGAACGAATTAGCCATGCCGGTGGTTTTGTCGGATGTTTGTGCGCGCAGGATGTCAACGACGAACCGGCCCAGATTGCCGAGAGTAAAGTTGATTCAGCCGCTGGGGACTGGGATCAGCTTCTGACCGGTATAGAAGAGATCGCTTCCGGTGTTAGTGATACCGAATGGGATAAACTTACCAATGACAAGAAACTGGTTGGTTCCAAATTCTTTTGGGACGAACTGCGGACTAATGCCCGTTTGAAAATGGAGCCAAAACTGGAAAAGCTGGCGACCGAATTGGCGGTCAACGGTTACCATGCCTGGGATCGGCTGTACAATAAGATGGCTGGCGATATGCAGGCGGAATTCACCGAAGGTGGCCAGACAGAAGTTTTGTCGATGGGTCAGCTATCGACCAAGTTTGCGTCCCCGGATCGAGCTGTTCGCAAATCGGCATTTGATAAATTAGAAGAGAGCTGGGGCAAAAGTTCTTCGATGGCTTCGATGGCGCTGAATTTTCAGGCCGGGTATCGCCTCA
>JAUUYJ010000289.1 GCA_030588275.1 Candidatus Zixiibacteriota bacterium
GAGAAAAATTATCGATCCGTTCTTTGACAAAGCGCAAACGATGTTTGACCGGCCCATTTTGATACTCGATAAAAAAACCAATCACCAGCGACTTTCCAAAAGGAGCTAAGAAGCGACAACCCGGTTTTAGGTTTTCGTTATCAGATGATTTAATTTTGTAGGAGAAAAGATTCTGAAACGGTCCGGCGACAGCCAGATTTATAATTATTTCTCGCATAATTTAAAAAGGGCCGCCGGAACGGGCGGCCCTTATATCTTCACCCAATTTATTAGACTATATTTTATTCAGTTCGTCCGCTTTGGCCTTGGCCTCTTTGGATTTGACCGGCATACTGTTATATTCATAAAGCTCCGACAACCTTTCCCATGCATCAACATCACTGGGATCGTTCTCAACGATCATCTCGTACGGTTTGATAGCCGCTTTGGTGTCCCCTTTTATGATAAACATCCGACCGAGGTAATCGAGGATGTTATTATCACTCGGGTTGATCGCGACGTATCGCTCAAACATGTCAATACCGATATCCGTTTTTTTGATATCACCACTGAGCAAGCATAAGATTCCGGTTAACCTTAAGGCATCTAGATTATCAGGGCTTATATCAAGAGCCCGATTGAAATATGACATCGACTTTCCCATCGCCTCAATCCGCTCGTTTTCCAACGCCGCCTTTTGCTCACTCGCATCCGGCAAGCTATCGGCGATTTCTCCTTGAGCCACCGTCGCATTCTGCATGGCGGTGTACCAATAGCTCCCCATCCCTAAGACCAACTGTGAATTCTGGGGATCAACCTCAATAGCTCGCTCAGAATATTCGAACCATTTTTCGGTATTTTTGACCGACTGATAAGCGACCGATAAATTTATCAATGCATTGATATCGGTCGGATTACCTTCGAGATATTTTTCAAACCAAATAATGGTATTCTCCCAATCCGAAAGCGAAATATAGGCGTAGGCTATTCTGCTCATAACCTCATCGTTCTCGCCGGTTAATTCAATCTCTTTTAAAAACAGATCAATCATTTCCTTATTCATCTGCTTTCTTTGGTACAGAGCGGCCAGAGCACTATAAGATCGTGCTTCGTCAGGCAACACCAGTATCGCTTCTTTAAACCCCTCCTCGGCTTCGGCAAAAATCAGATCACCCTTTTCCTCAATTATCTTGGCCGAATCATCAGTTGGAGCGGCACTTTTCCAGACCATGACCGTATCGTACAGGGCGATATTTTCGACCGCATCATTGAGTGAACTTTCCCAACGGTCCTTTCTCAGATTGGCCATCTTCTTTTTGTAATTGTCTTTTTTATAACAATTTTTGCGATATTTCTCTTCGATTGATTCATCGGCACAGAAGGTCTCAACCGAATCAAAATATGCAATGACGGTATCAATCGCGTTGATTTCGGCGTAAAAGGTGCCCAGCATATAATATAGCTGGGGTCGATGACCAAACCGGTCGGCCGCTTCCCGAATCAAATCGATACAATGATACAGATCCTCACGACGTTTTGATTTTTTATATACATGTCGGTAATGGATTTTGGCCGACTGCACATAGTTAGATTCTGACCATAAACCCCGATTTTCAGCACCCATTATTGATGGGGTTGCAAGGGCAAAAATAAGAATCATTGCCACTATGTATCTGAATATTTTCATTTTATCCTCCCGGTTAATTCAAAAAATTTTTACAAATTTATACCAATCGGTCCCAATTGTCAACCGCTTTGGAGTTGCCGACCAATCAACGTGTCACGCGGAGCGTGAAATCAATTACCGCTTTCCCCTCGGCTGGCACATCAACCGTCCAGTTAATCTCATTGGCCGATTTCTTAAAATAATCGAGGCTCGGATTCAAAATTTCCCAATAGCCAGAAAGCTTCTGAACAACGGTAACCGTTTCAGCCTTATCCTTCTGATTCCGAATCTCTATCCGAAAATCAATCTCGTTAATTTTATCGGTTACGCGCCGACGTGAGACCTCAATTGTCTCTCCTATGACGTCGAAAGCCTTCCCAACATTCAATTTAATCTCTTCATTGCGTGGCGTATGACCGATCCGGTCTTCCCCCAGAAGGATTAATGATTGATCGCTGTCAGCCTTGAATAGCCGCACTCGACCAGCTGGCAAAGGCATCCCCAGTCCGACCTCGTCGTTGTTTCTCGTCTTGATATAAACATTAACCGTTTTGTTTCCAGGTTGAGCGTTGTAACTCAACTGCTTGGTAACCTGCGCTTGAACCGGCTCGAACATTGATAACTGCTTGGTTTCATTATTGGCTATCGTCGCAGGGCGCGGCAAGGTGTAGAGATGATATTCAAAAAACTGCTTCTCCTCAAAACCGGCCGCCATCTGTGGCATCGCCATCGACTTTGTCATACTAGAGCCGCGCATCCGGCGCTCCGGGCGAGCCCGATGGATATCTCCGGCGACAACCTTTAATCTGGCATCTGTGTAAGTTTTCCCACTCCGATTATCGATTGAGACCCACCCGGTCAGGTCAAGAGATTTTTCATCATCAGACAGAATCCCGATATACTCCGCTTTCCACCCAATCCCGGTCGTCTGGTATCCAACCAGAGCTTCAACCGCCGCCGTCGTATCGGACTGATACAGCCAGAACAAAGTTGGGCGGGTAATCAAACCTCCCGGTAATGATGGAAAGGTGACATCCCGAACCTGATCAGAAGCGATCGAACGAATTTTTCCGTCCGCTTGCCGGATTATCAGATAGCCACCATTGTACGACAGGAGCGTTCCGGAAAACAGCTCGCCTGCTTGTCCGCCCGAGGCGGTGATGATGTCGATCTGCTGATCGAGATATTTATTATAGATCTTATCGGCGCTGACCAGGTCGTAGGCGAAGTTTTGCTCCAGAATCTCCACCGCGATGGTCGTATCGACCAGTTCAAACGTCACCGACGAAGCGTCGATTCGAGCGGCAACGTCAGTAAATCCGATCCGGCCCGACCCGGCAGAAAATTCAAGGGTTCGGGTCTCCCGAACGACCCCTAAGTCACTGTTATAAACGGTGACAGAGATATCGTCAGCGATCACCAATGAAAATGAAAGGACGATTGCCGCTATCATCAAAATTTTATAAGCTAATCTGCTCATTACCTACCTCCATATGTTTATACAATTATTCTAATCTGACCGAACCATTAATTCAACAAATATTCGCGGTTCAAGATCGGTCTGTCTAAATTGGTTACAGTTGAAAAGAGATTTTCTTCCGGGATTAAATGGATATTGCCTACTGAGAGTAGGTAGAATATCCTACACCCAGCGGTGGTAACACCTATTTTGAGGTTATCTCATATTACCCATATACAGGCTTTTGTAGGGGCCGGGTTTCCC
>JAUUYJ010000348.1 GCA_030588275.1 Candidatus Zixiibacteriota bacterium
AGAGAGTTGATCTCATACGTTGGCCCGGAGATGACCCTCTATGACCAGTTGACCGCCGAAGAAAATCTACTGTTTTTCGCCAAAATGCGCGGTCTGACAATAGAGAATAAAAAGATCGAATCGACTCTCAACGAAATCGGGTTGGAAGGTCGCGGGCGCGACTTTTATGGAGAGTACTCCTCCGGGATGAAGCAGAGGCTCAAATATGCCGTTGCCCTTTTGAATCAACCGGCTTTTCTTCTCCTCGACGAACCGACCGCCAACCTCGATGACGATGGCAAGAAAGTTGTCATCGACATAATCAAGCGTCAGAAAAATTATGGAATAGCTATCATCGCCACCAACGAAAAGGAGGAGTACCGGTTTGCCGAAAAACTCCATCAGCTTGGCGGCTAAGTCAATCGCCGTATTAGCTAAGGATGTCCGGTGCGAGTTTCGTTCCCGGTATGCTATCAATGCTATATTACTTTTCGGAGTTACGACCTTAACAGTTGTATCATTTTCGATTGGTCAAAAGTCGCTGGAACCGGCGGTCAATTCGGCTCTGTTTTGGATAATTATATTCTTCGCCGCCATGTCTGGACTGGCGCAGGTTTTTGTCCGGGAAGAGGAGGCGAAGACTTCGACGATCTTAAAGCTGACGGCCGATCCGAACGCGATCCTTTTGGGTAAGTTAGTCTTTAATCTGCTTCTTCTGTTTTTGCTCGATTTGATAATTGCCCCAATGTTTTTGGTTATGACCGACGTGACCCTGCATAATATTTGGCTGTTTGTAACCGTCCTTTTCATCGGCTCGGTCGGCCTGGCCGGGGCGACCACGTTGATCGCGGCGATAATATCGCGGGCCGGAGTTAAGAGCGCGCTGTTTGCCGTTCTGTCGTTTCCTCTCTTATTACCCCTGCTTATTTCGACGATTGCCGCTACGACCGCCTCATTTTCACCGGAGGCAAATCAATTCTCCGATGTTGGACCGGAATTGAAAATATTGGTCAGTTACGCCGTCGTTATGGTGACCGCCAGCATTCTGTTGTTTGAGTTTGTTTGGGAAGAGTAAACAGCCTTTAATTGAACAATTATAGGCGGAAATAAGTTCAAAATAATTCGAAAATAAATCGACAATAAATTGAAAAAACTGATTGTTTTTCTCCTGGATATAAATATATTTGCGCCGTGACAGAGAGGTAGCGTACCGATGAGTATGATCTGGAAAGGTCTGATATTTATAGTCATGTGCGGCATCATTATCGCCGCCTTTATTAACCCCCCGCCGCAACAGGCGCTGGGGGAAGCAAGTCGTATTTTCTATTTTCACGTTCCCCAGGCATGGGTATCGGTTTTGGCCTTTGTGGTGTCGATGGTGGCATCAATCAGGTATCTGATGAAGGGGAAGATGATCGACGATGATCGGGCCAAAGTGGCGGCTCAGCTAGGGTTGATGTTCTGCTTTTTAGCAACCATCACCGGGTCGATCTTTGCCAAGGCAACCTGGGGCGTATTCTGGAATTGGGACCCGCGCCAAACTTCGATTTTGGTTCTGCTATTAATCTATGGTGCATATTTTGCCCTTCGCTCGGCACTTGACACCACCGATAAGAGAGCTCGGCTGGCGGCGGTTTATTCGATCTTCGCTTTTATTACTGTCCCGTTTTTAATGTTTGTCGTGCCGCGGGTGATGCCATCATTGCATCCTGAAGATTCTATTGTGACCAAAGTTGACCATACCGTTGGCTCGGTGATGGCCGGTAGTCCGGCGGAGTTTATTGGGTTTGAGCCGGGTGATGAGATCAAGATGGTTGATGATATTGAAGTGGCCGGAATTGATGAGATGCGACTGTTTTTGAGACGAACGACGGACTCAATTGCCGTTTTGAGTTGGGAACGGGCTGGTGTTTTGATAACCGGCGAAGTCAGGTTGTCCGGTAGTGGGACAGCTGAAGAATGGGTTGGGAAATTACGAGTCGGTAAAATCGGTTTACAGGCGAAGGAAGAGGTCAAGGGTGCTATGTCGCGAATCACTGCCCTGATCTTTTTTCCCTCGTTGGCCGTTTTCACCGCTCTGTTTATTTGGATATATATAGTAGCTGTCCGGGTTGTTCGGATTGAACGAGAACGAATGGAGGCATCCCTTTTATGAATGCCAATTATATTGTCATGGCGGTAACGCTCATCATTTGGGTTGGAATTTTCGTATATCGGGTGATGATTGACCGCAGGACTAAGAAACTTGAGGAACAAAAGTGAAAGCCAAATATATCGTCGGTGGAATAATCATCGTCGTTTTTGCCGTCTGGGGAATTACCAATTTGATGTCAACGACGATCA
>JAUUYJ010000077.1 GCA_030588275.1 Candidatus Zixiibacteriota bacterium
AACCAAACCCTGAAGGTCCGATTGTCGTTGGAATCAGGGGCGGGCATCTCTCGGCCGACTCCTATTCCAAATCGATATTGGGAAATCCAATTGCTTTGCTTGGTCCAACAGAAAATGGATACGTCAACCCTTACATTGCCATAGAAGGTCGCAACGTTGGCTTCTCGTTGGGCTGGTTGAGAAATATAGGTTCCGATCTGGATAAGGATCTGTTTAAGTTGGATGGGGATTTTCGGTCAACAAAGGATAATGTTTCAGGCCATCTCCGAATCGGTTCTTTTAAGAATGTGTATGCCATCACCTCTTTTAACGAAGGGGTTCCGATTGTTTCCCAGTACGGTTTTTTCCTTCTTGGTGCCGGTTATGGCGGAGTCGAGAAGTGGCACTTCCTAACCGGATTCTCCGGTGGGTTCTATGAGGAGCCTGGCCTGTATTTGGGGATTAGCCATGATCTCGGCAGAATCGGATCGGCCGACCTGTCCTTACGCTATGGAACGGCGGAGGATGAGACCGAACATGGTCTGTCTCTTGGCTGGTCAATTCCATTGAATTAATCTGATGACAAGCCGGCAACCATATATAATGTTGTATCCAAATTTAACATTTCCAGCCGGAGGAAAGTGTGTCAGATAAAATTGCCAAATTCCGAAAAATGCGGGAAGAGCTAAATGAAAAAATTCTGGCCCGAGATAACGTCAATATCAAGCGGTTTTTTGGAATTGATAGTGCCGTTTATAGAGAAACGGAAGGGGGGCTCGATACCAAAACCAAAGAGCTTCTTGGCCTGGTCGCCTCAACCGTTTTAAGGTGTGACGATTGCATAACTTACCATTTGATCCAGGCGGCTGAAGAGGGAGTGACCGATACCGAAATTGACGAAACATTGTCGATTGCCTTAGTCGTCGGTGGTTCTATCACGATCCCCCATTTGCGCCGGGCGTACGACCTTTGGTCAGAATTGAATGATGAGGATAACTGAGAAGAACCACTCCAGCGACCGCCTTGAAACGGTGAAATCTCTCGACCGGTTTGGGTTAGAGCCAACCGGAGGTTTGCCGTGAGAGGCTAGAATAAGGTTGTTTTTTGGCCGTCGATCCGCTATTATCCCCAAAGTTATTGAAATAAAATCATAAACGATAGTCGCTTCTGAAGTAAGGACCAAAGGGTTTGCCCGAACTTGACGATAAATTGATACATGATGCCCTGTTGGGGGAGCAGAAGGCTTTTACCGGCCTTGTAGAACGCTACCAGGGATCGGTCTATCATGTTGTCTTCCGCATTGTGCGGGATCGTGAGATTGCTTCCGATCTGGTACAGGAAACGTTCATGAAGGCGTTCAGTTCTTTGAAATCATATCGTTCCGAGTACCGGTTTTCGACCTGGCTTTATAAAATAGCGGCTAATGCCTCGATAGACCACCTGCGGAAAAAAAGGATTAAGGCGTTATCTCTTGATAACCCGATTGCAACCAAGGATGGACAGGTGGCAATCGAAATCCCGGACAACCGCCATCACCCCGAAGATGAAATTATTCGTCGGGAAAGGGCCGTTTCTATAAAGGAAGCGATTGATAGCCTGCCCGATAAATATCGGGTTGTTATCGTCGCGCGACATCAGGAAGATAAATCGTACGACGAAATCGCCGAAGAACTGGGTGTCCCGGTCGGAACGGTTAAGGCTCGAATTTTTCGTGCCCGTGAACTTTTGAAGAAAAAGCTTCGTGGTATTCGGTAGGAGAGTTCAGGTGTTTAAAAGGCGCATCATCATCGCATTATCAATAATGACTATCATCGCCGGTCCGGTAATGGCTGGAAAGACGTACCAGTTTGATTATCAAAAAATCGTTGAAGTCGAAGCACCGTTGGAGCTGACGCTCAATAACACCAACGGCAATATCACCATTATCACTAACAACGACTCACAGCTCAAGGTTGAAGCGGTCAAGAAAATTTATGCCGATGATCAGGAAGATGCAGAATTGATCTCCGATCATGTACAGGTCTCAGTATCTCATGCCGATGGACATTTTACCATCGAACCACAATTCAGCCAAATTCAGGGCCGCTCTCCAAGTTTTTGGCAGAAGCTGTTTGGTAAGGCGGGTGAGCAGTCGTACGGCTCGCTCGATTTTGTCATTTCGGTTCCGACCGAATGTAATATTGATATCTACAGTAGCAATGGGGACGTTGAAGTGGGCGGAGTTCAGGGACGAATCATGGTTTCCGGTTCGGTTGGAAATATTAAGGTTCATGATATTCAAGGTGCGGTCGAGATTAACACCACATCCGGTCAGGTCAGCCTAAATGACCTTGAAGGATTGGTACGGGTGATCGCCAACGGGTGCGATATCGATTTTTATTCTCTAATAGGTGATTTGGAAATACGAAATAGCTCCGGGATTGTCAAAGGGGAGTATTTGACCGGTGATCTGATTGTGAATCAGGTCAGGGGGGATATTACGTTAAATCATATCGAAGGGGATATCAGGGGGAAGTCAAAAACCGGTAAATTCAAAATTTGGCAGGATTTTGGCTCAGTTGACTTGTCAACCGAATCAGGCGATATTGAGATCAGAACCGAATTAAATTCCTCCAAACAGTATTTTATTGAAACCATCTCCGGCTCTATCCGTTTTTTGATACCAGAGGCTTCGGGAGGCAAGATTAAGATGGAGGCCGGTTCGGGTAATATCGATGCCCAGATTCCGATCTCAATCGACTCCTTTACTCGGACCAGAATATCAGGAAGCTTTGGATCCGAGGGTCCCAAAGTTTCGCTGATAACGGTATCAGGAGCGATTACACTGGCTGAATTTTAGCGATCCGGTAGGAATATTTATATTATGCGGTATTTGTTAATCATATTGATGCTTTTGACTCCGGTTGTAAGCGCGGTGGCGCAACAGTCGGCACCCGACAGATATATCCGGATCACCCATTCTTCCTCCGGAACTGAGGCGCTTGATTCGCTCGGCCAAACGTGGTATTTCAATTATAAAACCGACAGCTTTGAGGCGACCCCACCCGACTATGATCCCGATGACGATGGAGAATTTGCCGACACCGACTTTGGACTTGATGCTCCAGTGTTGCCGCCGGAAACCCGTTGTACCGATATTTATCACGGCGATATCTTAGATTTTTTTGGGACAGTTGAGATTGGGCTGGATCGACGCATCAAGGGTTCGGTTTTTTGTGGTGACGATATTGTTGTACGGGGATTGGTTGACGGCGAAGTTTTCAGTCTTAAGACGGTTACAGTTGAGAATAGTGGTGAAGTTCGCGGTAGCGTGATCGCCAAGGAGATCATCCTGAAGCGGGACGGGCGGATTTTGGGAAATGATCAAGAGGTTCCATTTCCGAATATATTTTCCAATACTCTGACATTTTTTGGCGGAATTCTGACCGGTTTTAAAGGCCTGTTTATTTCGGCATTTCTCCTTTTTGTCTGTGTCATTATGCTTGCTTTGTTCCCCAAGAATGTCAAACGGGCCTCTGATAAAATTTCACAAAAGCCACTTGTTTCGTTCGGTTGGGGTGTTTTGGGATGGGTGCTTTTTGGTCCGGCAACCGGAATTTGTGTGGCTTTGTTGGCGTTGACTTTGATCGGTATCCCGTTGATACCGTTTTTGGCTTTAATTATCGTTGCTCTTATTATGCTGGCGATCACCTCCGTATCGGTTGCCCTCGGGCGGGTGATAAGCTCCCGAATTGGATCGTATCCGAAGTCTGAATTTGCCGCATCCGTCGGCGGAATCGTGATCCTTTCCATTCCTTTTCTGATTTGGATATTCTTTGAAGCTCTGAATTTAGAAGGCCTGTCGATTGCCGCGATGGTCATATTTATTGTCCTTGATTCGATCGCTTTAGCAATTGGAATGGGTGGTGTTGTTTCGACCCGATTGGGATTTGGACCAAAAAAGAAAAAGTGGAAACCGGGCGATCCGATCCCCGGATATGGTGCGACCCAAACATCTCATCCTTCTCAGGCGTCTACGGCTCAGGCTGTGTCGCCAACTCTGCCCCCCCCCCCACCCCCACCGATGCCGACTCCACCTCCCCCACCATCATCCATGCCAGTCTCAGAGGATGGTTCTGCTGTGCCAGCATCACCGGCTCCGACCTCTGCTCCTCCTTTGCCCAATCCGCCTCCACCAATAATTACTCCCCCTCCGATTCCTCCAACGCGGCCAAACCTTCCGCCGGATAAAAAAGATAACCCAGGGGATGCAACCTAACCTGCCCAACACCCGTCTTATAAATAAGCAATTTATTTTCAATAAGGCAGGTGTGATATGAAGCGCAATTTACTTTCCATCCTGATTTTCATTCTTATTACCTCCTCAGTTATTGTTGCTCGCGATATGACGCGGCTCAATCGTAACATAGAGAAGGATCGCCAGGTCAAAACGGTTCATCTGGATTCGGATATCGGGGCGGCCCGCTTTAATATAAAAACCCATGACGGGGGAGATATTTTCGAGGCTTCGGTTCGTTATGATGCTGATAAGGTAAATTCGGATATCGAATATGAACTTTCGGGGAGTTCTGCCGAGATCTTTCTATCCTCCTCACAACGTCGCAAGAAATTTGATATGGATAGCGATGATAATCGTTGGAAATCATCTTTATCGACCGATTACGAATGGGATATCGACTTAGACCTCGGTTTTGCCGAGAGCAAAATTGACCTATCCGGTCTGCCTCTTATCCGATTTAAACTCGATGTTGGAGCTTCGGAGATGGAAGTAAAATTTGATCGCCCCAATCCGGTCCGGATGAAACGTTTTACAATTGATGCCGGGGCTGGAGAGATTGACTTGATTGGTCTCGGTTATGCCAATTTTGAGCGATTTGATTTAGACGCCGGAGCGGGTGAACTTTATATCGATTTTAGCGGTATGACCAAAGGGCGGCATGTTGCGTCAATTGATGCCGGCGTTGGGGAACTCCGCATTCAATTACCTGAAGATTTTCCAGTTAGAATTGATGTGGATGATAGTTGGTTAAGTTCGGTGGAAATCAGCGGCAATGATCTGGATGAAATCGACGACAATCTGTTTGAAACTGATGATTTTGATAATAGTAAAGATGGTCTTGATATCAGGCTGGATATTGGGATTGGGTCGGTTATCATCTCACAATCCGGAAATCCCGACCAGAGGATTATTTATCGGTCTGATCGTTATTATGGAAATCACCGCAAGGCTCCCTTACCGGAACGAGTCTTGTTTCAAAACGGTTATGGTAGCTTTATACCACAGGTCTTGGCGGTACCGGCTTTACCCGCTATGCCTGCTCTACCGGATGTTTCCGCACTGTCAACATTGCTAAAACTCCCAACTCTCCCAGGCATACCGGCTCTCACGGAAATAACGGTAATTTCTGCTTTGTCGGATATTGTTCCGGTAACCCTGGTTGCGCCGGTAGCTCCAATAGCGCCGCTACCGGAGGTGCCAGAATTTGACCATAATTCGGAGCATTCGCGACGTAAGGTTGAGTAGAAATCAATGTCCAAAAAAGGCTTGACATTATAACCTGTGTGTGAGTATTTATTGGTTCTGGGAGCGGTAGTCGATTCTGAGCGAAAATCTCCAGGCCTGTTCTCAAACTGAATTTGGACATATAAATACCATACCGGGGAGTAAATAAATGAAGATCAATCATCACGAAGAGAGTGGAATCGTAATAATCGCACCGAAAGGTAAGATTATGGGTGGACCTGAATCGACCGCCCTGCACGATCTTTTACACGATCTGATTGAGCAGAAAAAAACCAGTGTAATCATCGATTTGGCCAAAGTTGACTGGATGAATTCGACCGGATTAGGGCTTCTGATTTCAGGTCTGACAACTCTTCGCAAAGCCGGAGGGGAACTCAAACTGGCCAACGTAACTGACAAAATCCAATCATTATTGACGATCACCAAGTTGGTCACAGTTTTTAAATCGTTTGATTCGATTGACGAAGCAGTAAAGTCATTTTAGGAGACGTTAAATTTTGGGACATAAGGTAGGTTGCGATGCGGCCTACCTTTTTTTTGAGATAACTTATGAAAAAACCAGACATCAAACCGGACGGAATCATTATTCCCTCATCCACCGACTTCTTGGCCGAAGTTGATTGCTTCATCGAAGCGAAGTTGGCCGAAGCTGGTGTTGACCAATCAATCATGACCGATATTGCAATCGCCGTATCAGAATTGGTCAATAATGCTATCAGGCACGGTAACCAATCCGATCCGGACAAACAGGTGGATATACGTTTCAATATATCCTCCTCCAAGCTGGTCATCTCGGTGATTGACCAGGGGGGCGGATTTAAAAAAGAAGAGATTGCCAACCCGATTGATGATGACAATCTTCTTCGGGAAGTGGGGCGCGGAATTTTCATTGTCGAAAACTTTGTGGACGATGTGGAAATAACCGAATTAGATTCGGGTGGTACGCGTGTAAAGATAACCAAAAATCTATAAGATGAGGCGGATCGGCAGCATCTTATGAGTACATCACAACTCATATTTACTCTGGCATACTTTGCCTTAGGTGGCGGGCTTATCTACCTGGCCGTTCTGATTATTCGGGATTCGGCTCGGGTTCGCCTCAACCGGATTACCTCGGTTATGCTTTTTCTGGCCGGGTTAGGGCCGGTTTTTGCCGCATTGGGAACGGTCATCTCACCCTATCAAAGCGGTTCGCCGCTCAAAGAATCCCCTCTTTATAATCTGTTTTACATTTGGGAACTGTTCTTCCCGGCCCTCTTGTATTTTTCATGGGTTTTTCCGTTTGATCGTTTAGAGGGAAAAAAGGTGCGCTGGCGCTGGATGGTTTTTGTGCCGCATCTGTTTCATATCTTTCTGTTGGTTTTTGTTTCCGACACCGATAAACTTTTTGGGCTGATAGTCTTTGAACAGGGAGACAGCAATTTACTAAACAGCATCAAGGAATCGATCACATCGGTTCTGACCTGGCTATTGATCCCGCTTGGCCTGGTTATCACTTCGCACAAAAAGTTCTTTTCCATTATCAATCTGGCTTACGTTATCGGAGCGGTCTCGTTTCTTTATATCGGAATGAAGCATGTCACCGCCGACAGATTAAAAAAGCAGGTTCGGGTTATTATTATGGGGCTACACGCCTCGTTGGGTGTCTATATCTTCACCTTTATCCTACCGAATCTGATTCCCCTCGAACTGTCGGATAATTTGAAATTTGTTCTTGGTGCGGTTATGCTCTTGGTTGGGACCGGTTCAATCGCCTGGGCAATCATTCGTTACCAGTTTCTCGATGTCCAACTAATCATCCGACAATCGTTGGTTTACACCGCTTCGTCGGCCATTTTGGTCGGATCCTATCTGTTTGCCATCACCCGCTTTTCCTCATTTTTGGAAACTCTCTTTGGAAAACAGATGCCGATTATCAATATCGCTCTGATCGTTGTTGCTCTGATGCTGTTCCAGCCGATCAATGCTCAGATCGACAATATTATCAAGCGGATGTTTTTGCGGGATAAATCGGATTATCGAAATATTGCCAATAGTCTGTCGGCGCAGATTATTAATATTCTTGATCGCCAGCAGTTATTTCAGGTTGTCGAAAAAGTCTTGAACACCAGTCTTTTGATCAAATCTGTCGGGTTTGCCATTTATGACGACGAGCAAAAAGCGTACATATATTTTATTTCATCCGAGGCCGAGCCGATCAACCTGTCGGAAACCGATCCACTTCTTGGTGCTATCGGGCAGTTGAAAACTCCCACCTTCTTTGATCAGATCGATAGCTGGAATCTGGGATCAAATCTGGCAACCCATTTTAAGGTTGGCGGAGTGCAGATGATTGTACCGCTCAATGATCGAGAGCATCTCCTCGGCTTTATGACCCTGACTGATAAGATGTCCGGTTTCAAATTTGGTTATGAAGACAGCACCTTGTTATCAACGCTGGCTAATCAAATGGTGATTTCATTAACCAACGTCCGCTTGTACCGTGAATCGCTGGTCCGTCAAAGATTACAGGAAGAGATGAATCTGGCGCGCCAGATTCAGATGGACCTATTGCCGGATACTCCACCTCAGGGGAAAAATTATTCAATCGCCGCCCACAGCACTCCCTCCCGAACGGTTGGAGGAGATTTCTACGACTTTATGGATACCGATTCAAAGGGTAGCTTTGGGCTTGTTATTGCCGACGTGTCTGGCAAAGGGATGCCAGCCGCTTTGTTGGCGGCGCAGATTCAGGCGGTCATCCGCTCCGAGAGTGGAGGAAGTGATGTCGGCGAGGCGATTGCCAACGTCAACAACCTGATTACAAATTTATCCTCTTCATCGGGAAAATATGCGACCCTGTTCTATGGTGAATTTGATCCGGAAAAAAGTAGCTTTGAATTTTCCAACGCCGGGCACAATTATCCACTCCTCATTAAGGCTGATGGAAGCCATGAGTTCCTTCAGGCAGGGGGGACCGTTATCGGTGCCTTCGAGCAGGTTCCATACGATTCGCATTCGGTCAAACTTGACCCGAATGACCTCCTCTTTTTCTACACCGATGGCTTGAGCGAAGCGATGAACAACGACGACGAAGAGTATGGCGAAGATCGTATATTGGAATTTTTAAAAAATAACCGGACCCGCTCGTCTGAATATATCAGGGCCGGGATTTTAGCCGACGTTGACCGTTTTGCCGGTGCAGGTGTAGAAGACGATGACACGACTCTGATTGTTTTTAAAATTAACGGAACCGACGGCAATGACTGACGACGACCTGATTTATCTGATTAGCGGCAAAGGGAAGATTGATCTCAACGACCATAACGGATATAAGTTTTGTCCCCGATGTAAAACTGAATTACAGACTAGCAAGTTAGATCATGTGATCCGACCAAATTGTCCCAATTGTAAATTTGTCTATTATCAAAATCCGACTCCCGCCGCCGGAGCGGTCATTCTCGAAGCGGGCAAAATCCTTTTGGTCAAACGGTCGATTGATCCGGGGAAAGGGGACTGGTGCATCCCGGCTGGCTTTTGCGAATGGACTGAACATCCGCAACAGACGGCTATACGAGAGATCAAAGAGGAGACCGGGTTGGAGATTAAGATAACCGGACTGTTTGATATCTTCATGGGGATGGATGATCCACGCACCCACGCGGTGTTGGTTCTATATTTGGCCAACATTGTTGGTGGAGAGCTATGCGCTGGTGATGATGCCGATGATGCTCAGTATTTTGCGTTTGAGAGTACTCCATCAAATATTGCCTTCCAGGCGCACCGTGATGCGTTGCAGTTGTATCAGGATCGGTATTTGGGTCGGTAAACCAATATAGCGCGACGCATAATCCCGTGGCCGGCAGACGCCCCCGTCTGCAGCAAAGGCAGTTCCACAAATTGGCTTTGTTTCCCTTTTTCGGCTTTAAAAGCCAATTTCTCCTAAATTGCGCGTTCATAGCCAGTTCGGGCGGTTTTAGGTGATTGAAATTGGCTTTGAATTGCATATAAAAGTGTTTTTGTCCCTGCTCCTTTCTCCAGCTCTATAAATATAATCATCCACTCAGGCGGTTGTTTTCAGAATCAGTAGTGGGTTTGTAGGGAATT
>JAUUYJ010000200.1 GCA_030588275.1 Candidatus Zixiibacteriota bacterium
CCGACGGAGACATAATAACTTACCAGGCGCAATTGCTCGATTCGTCGGCAACGACCGTTCTTGATTCTGCTTCCGGCATTACTCAGGGAAATGGTGCGATCACATCCTTTTCTCCAACATTGGCAATGACCAACAATGAATGGTACAGTTGGCGAACTCGCGCTTTTGATGGTGCCGAATTCTCTAACTGGATGAATGTATCTCGATTTTATCTTGATACTTTGATTTTGGCCAATCAACCGCCCGATCCGCCGACCCTGCTTACGCCGCTAAATAATGATTCGATGATTACGCTTCAAATATCTTTGGCGATCAACAGCTCTTTCGATGCCGAAGGGGATGATTTGAGTTATGATTTTGCCATTTATTCCGATGCTTCGCACACAACCCTCGTCGCTTCGGTAGAAGGATTTGCCTTCGGCCAACAGGGTGGAAATATTACCTGGCAGATCCCGATAACTTTGGCTTCCGGCGGACAGTATTTTTGGAGTGCGCGAGCTTATGATGGAGAAAATTACTCCGACTGGTCGCAATTTTTCACCTTATGGGTCTTTGATTTTTCGGTTGATGCCGGACAAACTTCACCAACCAGTCTGGCTCCGATTCCAGGCGCAATCCTCAACCAGTCGCAACCGAATCTGATTGTGTCAAACGTCCCCAATATTGGTGGTAACAATCAGTACTATTTTGAAGTTTCCCGGGATTCCGATTTTGTCGATCGGGTTGCCTCCGGTCCAATTGAAGAGGGGCTCTCTGGGTCAACAACTTGGGAAGTCTCGTCGCCATTATCCAACGGGGTTGAATACTTCTGGAGAACTCGGGCCAATAATTCTCCATATAGTGAAACCTCATCATTTACCATTGATGCCAATATCTACATCGCTCCCAACCCTTACCGCCCCTCCTCCGGTCACTCAGACCTGACCGTTTATAATATGGAGTTGGATGGGACGCTGACGATCACCACCGTCACTAATGAGATTGTCCGGATCTTAAATGGTAACGCTTCCGGTCGTGTCATCTGGGATGGCAGGAATGAAAATGGGGAGAAGTTGGCCTCCGATGTTTACCTGTGCTACTACAAGGGGAATGGCCAAAGCGATAAATTCAAATTTGTCGTCATTCGATAAACCGGTTGGCTGCCTCTCAATCAGGCTCTTCAATAAGGATAACCAGGCATGGATGCCGCCTTCCTTTTCCTAAACGGTCGCTATCAAACCAACGACACTCAGGCTGTTAATGACCTGAGCGGAACGGCCCGCATCAAACCGAATATTATTGCGGTTGATGGTGGTGTATCCTTTTTGCAAAAAATCAACCTCACTCCTGATCATTATATTGGCGACGGTGATTCATTCCCGGCGCTGAAATTAACGAATGAATTTTTTAGAAATACAGTTATTCACTCCTACGAGCCGGCCAAAGATAAAACCGATACCGAGCTGGCCCTAGATTTCTGCCTTAAGAACGGACTGACTAAAATATCTATCTTTGGATGGATGGCGGCTGAGGATGAATCGGATCATTTCCTTGGTAACCTAATGCTTCCCTTCTGTGCCCGCTTCATCAAAAGAAAGATGAATATTCAATTCCTTGGTTCGGAAAAACAGGTTTACCCGTTGTCAAATGATCGCCAAATAATTAAGGGTCAAAAGGGCCGATCAATATCGGTTATTCCGATTGATCGCACCATAGTTCTGAGTCTTACTGGAACAAAATATAAAGCGACGAACCTGATTCTCAAACGTGGAGGCACACACGGACTCCGAAATATTGTAACGGCCCGGGTCGCCAAAGCTGAGATTTCCGGAAGCGGACTTCTAATGATTGGATAATTTTCTTTCTAATTGTCCCAATTATTATATTGTCTGCATGATTTAAAATGAGTAAGTTGGCCTATTAATTTTCGATTCCTGAATCGGGAGACTTTCGATAGTCATGAATATAAAATCTGCTGGCAAAACTGATATCGGCTTGGTCCGTAAGACGAATGAAGACTCAATACGACTGGTTCCGGAAAAAGATCTGTATATCGTCGCCGACGGTATGGGCGGACACAACGCTGGCGAGGTGGCTTCGGCGACCGCCTGCGACCTGGTAGCCAGATTATATCGGGATAAATTTGATAACGTCCTGGCGGATGAACGACTCCGTCTCCCCCGCATGTTCCCTCCTTCAACCGACGTTTTGGTCAAAGCAGTCCGGATCGCCAATCATGCTATTTTTAGGCAAGCCTTGGAGGATAACAGTAAATCCGGGATGGGGACAACCATTGTAGCCGCCGCAGTTGAAGAGGATGTCATTACGATTCTCCATGTCGGTGACAGCCGCATATATCGTTTTGCCGAAAAACGGCTCCACCCGCTGACAATTGACCACAGTTGGGCGGCGGAACTGGAACAGGCGGAAAATATCTCTGCTGAGGAAGCCAAAGGGCTCGTCAACCGGAACGTTATCACCCGCGCCCTGGGTGTTAAAGAAGCGGTTGATATTGATGTCTCGGTACATAAAGTCAAAGAAGGGGATATTTTTATATTGGTCAGCGACGGACTATGCGGATTTGTCGATGATGGAGACATCCGAGATGTTGTTGCCGATTGCAACGAAGATATCCAAAAAATTACTAAAGAGTTGATAGCTTTGGCATTACAAAGAGGCGGCTCCGACAATGTCAGTATTATCGCCTTCGAGATCATTGGAAAAGTCTCCGAATCACAGATTTCTACTCTTGAGACTGTTACGGTCGCGGCTGAAACATATGAACTGTTTCCTTTTGAAGAGGAGTGGGCCGAAACAGCCGTTACTGAAACCGAGACTGAGATAATCAGCGATGATAAGCCGAGTGGAAAAAGCCCATTTATGATAATTGCCACGATTGTCGTTATTATTGCGATCGCGGCTCTATTCTACTTCATTTTGTTCGATCCTTCCTGATCTGATTTTTAACTGTTATCCGGTCTGATTTTGTTTGACAATCGTTCCCGGATTAATATATTTGGTTTCCTGAAACAGATAATATATGCGCCCATAGCTCAATTGGATAGAGCGTCTGGCTACGGACCAGAAGGTTGGGGGTTCAAGTCCTCCTGGGCGTATTTTAAGCGGATGTTTGAGCGAGGCCCCATAGGGGCCGAGAAAATTACAGCCGCTTACCCCCGAAGGGGGTTGTTCCCATTCCCTCCAAATTCATGTTGAATCACACCGAAGGTGTGGCATCTAGCGAATTACAGCCGCTTACCCCTGAGAGTAGCGAAGGGGTGTTTGATCTGTATGTATTGTCGGACAATTGAAAAATCCCACCCTGAAGGGTGGGCCACCCGTCGCGCCTTCGCTTCGCTCAGGCATAAGAGGCTCTAAAATTGGGTTCGGTCGTTCATTTTTCTATTTTCGGTCTATCAAACCGATGTTGAAAATGAAACTGTCCGGCTAATGGTCGTGGCTGTCTGATTGTCTTCTTCATATTTCTGTCCTTTCGCGCACGAGTGCGTTATTGAAACAATTATCATAAAGAGGCGACAGATTCAGAATCAAAGGTGGTTTGGGGGTGAGTCATATATATCTTCGAGTAGGTCATCGAGCCCTGCCATTGGCCGAATGAAATGATGGAACTCCTGACAATATCTATCTGAGAAAAAATCTCACCGGTTCCCCCCCCTCAATATCTATCTTCTGTTTTTTCCCCGATTCGGTTTGATCTTTGCCTAAATTCTGACAATATTGACGTCTTATCATTTAGCCCGGTGCGGAGGAACTTGCCATGCGTTGTATATATCGTCTATTCCTGTCTTATAAGTCCCTAATCTTATCAGGCCTGAGCGGAGTGATATTTCTAATACTTC
The DNA here is from genome assembly GCA_030588275.1 of Candidatus Zixiibacteriota bacterium. GTDB lineage: Bacteria > Zixibacteria > MSB-5A5 > GN15 > JAAZOE01 > JAUUYJ01. The sequence continues at coordinate 3,840 of JAUUYJ010000200.1, forward strand.
TATCATGCGGCGGGTCAACCGTTCATCCTCCTATCGCAAATAAAATCCCGGTTGTCGATACCATTTTTGGCGATATCTTAACCGACAATTACGCCTGGATGAGGCAACGGGACGACCAGGCAGTGCTTGATTATCTAACCGCCGAAAACCAATACACCGACAAAATGATGAAGCATACGCAAAAATTACAGGAACAGCTTTATCAGGAACTAAGATCAAGGATCAGAGAAGATGACGAAACGGCGCCCTATCTGAAAGACGGATATTATTATTATTCACGCACCGAAGCAGACAAGCAGTACAACATTTACTGCCGCAAAAAAGGAAACCTGGAGGCAGAGGAAGAGATTTATCTCGACGTCAATCAATTGGCCGAGTCATACCAGTTTTTGAGCATCGGAGATATGCAAGTCAGCCCAGATGGAAAAATCCTGGCCTATTCAAGCGACACCACCGGGCGGGAAATATATACAATTTATTTTAAGGACCTTACTACCGGCAAACTTTTTGACGATCTGATCGACAATGGTAGCTCCCCTTTTATCTGGGCCGCCAATAGCAAAACGCTTTTTTATCCGACTCTGGATCATATTAACCGATCTGATAAACTGTTCAAGCATACTCTGAGCCAACCGGTCGCCAGCGATCCTCTGGTTTTTCATGAACCGGACGAAGCGTTTGATATTTATGTTTCCAAGACAAAAGACAAAAAATATATCATGCTGACTTTGGAAAGTAATAACGCCACCGAAATTCATTACATCAGAACCGATCGTCCTAATGATAAATTTAAGATGATTGCCGAGCGCCAGAAAGGTGTGGAATATCGAGTTCATCACCGGGTCAACAGCTTCTATATCACGACCAACGAAAATGCCCTTAATTTTAAAATCTTACAAACCCCAGTATTGAACAGCAACAAACGGAGTTGGCGAGAATTAATCCCGCACCGTGATTCGGTTTATATTGAGTACATCGATATTTTCCGCAATTACCTGATGATAATGGAACGTGCCAATGGTCTGAGACAGATTCGGATTGAAGACTTGAAAAATAAGAGTACCCATTATGTCGATATGCCTGACCCGATCTATCATGTCTGGAAGAATGACAATGTCCAGTTTGATACCGATCTTCTGCGCTTTACTTACCAATCTTTGGTACGCCCCAAAACAGTTTATGATTATAACATGAAGGACCGGAAAAAAACCGAAATCAAGTATTATGAAATTCCAGGTGGATACAATCCTGACGATTACAGCTCAGAGCGGGTTTTTGCAA
>JAUUYJ010000320.1 GCA_030588275.1 Candidatus Zixiibacteriota bacterium
GCCGATTTTAAGGCCATGGCCCAGATCGTCGATCTGATAAAAAAATCCAAAAAGCCACTTATTCTTTGCGGCAACGGTGCCGTTAGAAAAAGAGCCTCGAAACAGCTCAAACTGTTTTTGGATAAAACCAATATCGCCGTGACCAATACATTCATGGCTAAGGGTGCGGCCAATTGGGATTACAAGTATAACCTGCTTACCATCGGACTTCAGTCACGAGATCATGTTACCTGTGCCTTTGAAGAGGCTGATCTGGTCATCGCCATCGGATACGATCTGGTTGAGTACTCCCCCAAATTCTGGAATCCCGGAAAGGATAAAAAAATTATCCATATTGATTTCACCGAATCGGAAGTGGATGAGTATTATCATCCCGAAGTGGAGTTGGTTGCCGATATTGCCGGGGCATTATGGGAACTGAACGAGCAGTTCAACGGGTCGCGTGATGACATGGGCGGCTGGGCTGAAAAATATCGAAAGCTGATCCTGGCTGACATCAATGAATATAATGACGACGCATCATTCCCACCCAAGCCGCAAAAACTGATCCACGATATTAGGCAATCGCTCGGTGCCGAAGATATTTTGATAAGCGATGTTGGGGCGCACAAGATGTGGATCGCTCGGATGTATGTGGCTAAGTCACCCAACAGTTGCCTGATCTCCAATGGATTTGCCTCAATGGGGTTTGCCCTGCCCGGTGCCTTGGCCGCCAAATTACTGTATCCTGATCGAAAAGTTTTGGCTGTATGCGGCGATGGTGGATTCTTGATGAATGTCCAGGATTTGGAAACGGCGGTTCGCTTGAAGCTTCCGATTGTGATTATGATCTGGAACGACAACGGGTATGGGCTGATTGAATGGAAGCAGAAAAACCAATACGGACATTCGTATGGAACCGAGCTTGGGAATCCCGATTTTGTCAAACTGGCTGAATCGTTTGGTGCGGTTGGTATGCGAGCCGAGAAAGCGGAGGATGTTTCGAGTATGCTTGAAGAGGCGTTCAAATCTGATCGACCGGTTGTCTTGGAGACGCCAGTTGATTATAATGAAAATGTGAAGTTGACCGAAAAACTGGGGCGGATCGTCTGCCCGATATAAATTATAATTGATAGATGCAGACAAAGTTAGAAATGAGGAAATGTAATGGCTAAATCTTATAAAATGTATCTGGCTGGAAAATGGGTCGCGACCAAAGATAAAATCCGGGTCGAATCCCCTTATGACAATGCGCTGGTTGGTACCGTCGCCTCGGCTAAAAAAGCCGACTATACCAAAGCGATTTCTGCGGCGCACAAAGCGTTTGCTGTTACGCGGAATCTCCCCTCGTATGTCCGGGAAAGAATCTGCCAGCAGATCGCCGATGGAATTTTGAAGAACAAAGAAAAGATGGCTCGGATGATGTCATTGGAGATGGGCAAAGCGATCAAAGATGCGCGGGTCGAAGTTGACCGCTCGGCCAACTGCTTCCATATCGCCGCCGAAGAGGCGAAGCGGGTTGGTGGTGAAATCATTGATCTGGATTGGACACCCGGTTCTGAAGAACGAGTTGGACTGATACGCCGCTTTCCGGTTGGTGTTGTTGCCGGGATATCTCCGTTTAATTTTCCGCTTAATCTCGTAGCCCACAAAGTCGCTCCGGCGATCGCATCCGGTTGTCCGATCGTCTTGAAGCCAGCAACAAAGACGCCAATTATTGCTTTGATGCTTGCTGAGATCATCGCCAAGACCGAACTACCCAAGGGTGCGCTGTCGGTGCTACCCGGATCATCAAAAGAATCGGAGCCACTTATCAAGGATGATCGCGTCCGAGTTATCACCTTCACCGGTTCATCGCCGGTTGGCTGGTGGATCAAGGCAGAGAGTGGCGACAAGCGAACCGTTTTGGAACTTGGTGGCAATGCTGGTGTGGCGGTGGCTGATGATGCCGATATTGATTTCGCCGTTTCTCGTTTGGTGTATGGTGCCTTTGGTCAGGCAGGCCAAAGCTGTATTTCGGTACAGCGGATTTTTGTTCATGCCAAAGTTTACGACAAATTCGTTCGGCGTTTTAGATCGGCTATCAAAAAAATTAAGATGGGTAATCCATTGAAAGATAAAACCGATCTGGGACCGATGGTTGATCTGGAATCGGCCAAGCGGACTCTCACCTGGATTGACGAAGCGGTTGAGGGTGGCGCAAAACTTTTGGCCGGTGGTGGACGGCGAGGACGGATGGTTGAACCAACCCTGTTGGGTGATGTGAAGTCGTCGATGAATGTCTGCTCCAACGAACTGTTTGCTCCGGTGGCGGTGCTGTTTAAATATCGTGACTTCAATAAAATGATCGACCAGATAAACGATTCTGAGTTTGGCCTTCAGGCTGGTGTTTTTACCCAGCGGATCAAAGATATTTTTTATGCATACAAATATATTGAGGCGGGTGGTGTGATAATCAATGACATCCCGACTTATCGTGTCGATCATATGCCTTATGGTGGTGTCAAAAAATCGGGTGCTGGTCGTGAGGGGATCAAGTACGGCATCGAAGATATGACCGAGATGAAACTGCTGGGCCTGAATTTGAAGTAGCATCTGCATATTTTTGTTAACCGGTCATTGCGAGCGTAGCGCGGCAATCTCATCAGTAATTTTGTCGAAACCACAGGGGTTTCGACCTACGAGACTGCCCCTTTATAAACACATGATGCGTTTGTTATGTCGGGTCCTGATTTTGACTTGTCAAAATTGTGGCCTGACAGCTTCAAAGATTTGCTTA
>JAUUYJ010000354.1 GCA_030588275.1 Candidatus Zixiibacteriota bacterium
ACGATAACGCGTGGATGCAATAATTTTTGTTCTTACTGCATCGTCCCTTATGTGCGGGGGCGGGAACGGCACCGTTCGGCTGATGCGATTATTGGGGATGTCAACCTTATGGTTGAGCAGGGGGTTGTTGAGGTTACTCTGGTTGGCCAAAATGTCAATTCCTACAAGTCTGATGGGACCGATTTTCCCGATCTCCTAAGCCGAGTGGCTCAGGAGACCGACATCAAGCGACTACGCTTTATTACTTCTCATCCGAAAGATATTTCTGATAAGTTGATCGACCTGTTTGCCTCGGAGCCGAAACTGATGGGACATCTTCATCTGCCGCTTCAATGCGGTTCCGATGAGGTTTTGAAAAATATGTTCCGGGGTTACAGCTATGGGCATTATAAAAAACGGATTGATCGGCTTCGCGTTGCTCGCCCCGGTATTTCATTGACGACCGATTTGATTGTTGGTTTTCCGGGGGAGACGTATGAGCAGTTTCAGATGACGTTGACCGCCGCACGGGAAATACGGTACGACTCTGCCTTTATGTTTCGTTATTCGTCCCGCTCCGGAACCTATGCGGCCAAAAACCTCCCGGATGATATACCGGAGGAACAGAAGCTGACGCGGTTGCAGGAATTAATAGAGATTCAGAAATTGATATCGTTTGAGGTTAATCAGAAAGAGGTTGGCCTTACTGATGACGTTCTGATTGATGGAGTGAGTCGCCGGGACGATAAAGTGCTAAAGGGAAAAACTTCGGGGAACAAAACGGTTCTGGTTCCCGGATCGTCCGACCTGATCGGGTCGATAGTGTCGGTGAAAGTCCATTCGGCCGATAGCTGGACGTTGCACGGAGATCTTGTCGGATGACGATTGAACTGGCCGGGGCATTAATCTACTTTGTCTTAATCTCTTTTGCTTTGATTTTTAGCCTGACCAAGTCGATGGCGGTTGCTCCTGAGAGTTTCCCCAATCGTGGGCGGTTTTTTGGTGGCTTGAGTCTCTGGCTGATCTGTGGTATCTTAGCCATATTCGTTAGCTTTCCCGGATATGTCGAATGGTTTGTCCCAATTGTTTACCCGATTCTGATGGGCTCTTTGATAACGATGTTTTTGGTCGGCTTCTTTATGCTCCTGACCACCCTGATTGCTTTTCCGCTTCATATCGATTCCGATCGCAAAGATATCGCCGGACGCTCCGATCGGATCGCTCTTCTGGAATCGATTCGTGAGATTGCCGCCCAACCGTTTCCCTTAACCGAAATATTTAATCTATCTCTACGGGAGATGGCCAGTTTTCTCGTCTTGCAAAAGGGTGCTATTTTTCTTGTTAATCCATCTCGTCGGGAGATGTATTTGGCGGCGCACAATGGGCTGGAGCCGGATGAATTGCATCGCCTGGAGCGCTTTCCGATGGGGACCGATATAGTATCTCGATCTTCAAGCGAGCAGAGGCCATTTATTTCAGGCGATATCGGATCGGCCGATGAGGCAACCCGTACTCTGTTATGGGGCGATAAAAAAACAACCCTTTCCGCCGCCGCCGTTCCGTTGTTTTCCAAAGATCGCTCTTTGGGAGTTATCCTGTTTTTGTCTGATAAACCGTACCGTTTTGAAAAGCGGGATCGGATGCTTCTATCCGCCGCCGCCGATGCTATTGCCAGCGTCGTTGAGGTCAACCGGATGAGCCGGGAGGTCAATAAACTTACACAACTGATTGACAATGATGCCCAGCGTCTGGATGGGTTGGTCTCAGTCATGGAACCGTTGACCGATCTGACTAAGCAGACTGAGACGATGGTCTCCTGTTGCCGATATCTGGTTGAGCGGTATGATCTCCCAACCGTCAGAGTGATGCGAGTGAGTCAGGGATCTCTTTCTGAAGTAGCACGGTTTGATGGAGAGGGTGGAGGTTTTTCCGAAAATGAATCTTATCGAGTTGCGGTGATTGATGCGGTCCGCAAGGATAAGATGATCGTTCTTAATCAGGAAGCAAAAAGATCGGGTGGAGATATTTATATCAGTCGATCAACTTTGGTTTGCCCCTTCACGGTCTGGCGACCGGGTGATTTTGTTTTGCTGGTTGAGGCGGGTGGTAATAATTTACCCCTGAATGACCCCTTTCTGGCCGATATTGGTGGGCACACCAAAGTAATGAAAACGGCGCTGAACTTGTCTGACATGATCTCTTCCGAAAAAATGACCTGGCGGGCGGTTACAGCCCTTTTGAAAATTCTGAAAATCAACGTCGAGACATCTCAATCAATGACCTTTAGG
>JAUUYJ010000388.1 GCA_030588275.1 Candidatus Zixiibacteriota bacterium
CTCGACCTCATCGGGAGAAATCGCGGTACTCAATTCAAAAGGGGTGCGCGCCTATCAGCCTCTGACTACCGCCGCGATTAATATGATTGCGATGTCGGATGATTCTTCCGGGTATGCCGCCGGTCTGTCTCGCCAGGTCAACAAGATTGACTTTGAGATGCTGGCTCACCGAGCGGTTGAGAAATGTGATCTATCGCAAAATCCACTCTCAATCGAACCGGGTGATTATGAAGTGATTTTGGAACCGGCCGCCGTTGCATCCCTTTTGGAATGGATGAATTATATCGGTTTCGGCGGAAAATCTTTTCAGGATAAGGTTTCGTTCATGGCCGGAAAAATTGGTAAGAAGGTTACCTCTCCGATGATTTCGGTATCCGACGACGGACTTGATGGATCGGCTATCGCCTTTCCTTTTGACTTCGAGGGTGTGCCGAAAAAGAAAGTTCAGATCATCAACAAAGGGATTGCCAAGGGAGTCGTCTATGATCGCCTTTTGGCCAAAAAGGAGAAAGAGGCTAAAAAGAGATCGACCGGCCATGCTCTGACTCCGAACGAGGCGGGGGAGGGGTCATTTGCCATGAACCTGGCTATGGCTCCGGGAAAAGCGGTCGAGAGTAAGATGATATCCCAGGTCAAAAAAGGGATACTTGTCACCCGTTTCCATTACATCAATGGGTTTATCGATACGCCCAATGCCGTTTTGACCGGTATGACGAGGGATGGTACCTTCTTAATCGAAAATGGTGAGATCAAGGGTGGAATCAAAAATCTGCGGTTTACCGATCGGATGCTTAGATCGTTGGGGACGGCCAAGGCAGTTTCCAAAGAAACCGAACTGGTAGATTCCTGGTGGAATTCGGTCGGCTGTATTCGAGCCCCTACGATCCATTTGGGATCGTTTAAGTTTTCCGGGAAAACCGAGTTTTAAGCAGTTTTTCTGTCTGAAAAAAGCCCGCTTCCGGCGGGCTTTTTTTTGATATATTCGCAACCGATATAATCCTCTACCGTATAGAAAACCAATGAAAACTTCGGTGAGGTGAAACGATGCAGAAATATCTGATTATAGCTGTGGCTTGTGCGGTCCTACTTTGTTGCCTATTACTCCTCAGCGCCGCTTCGGTCAAAGCGGCTGAAACGGTTGTGCAAATTCAAAATATCCAGTCGGGCGAGTTGGTTGTCACTGGATTTGAATTGGTCGAGGATGGCCGAATAAAAATTAATGCGGTCGGAGCAACGACCTCATACAGCAAACGATATACAGCCTATAGTTGGATACTTGATGCCGATTCGCGTGAATTGGTCTGGTCGATGCAGGATGACTGCCGCAATGCCGACGAAATTTCTGATAATCTGCGTGAATGCACCGACAATGTTCGGCTTGAATCAGGTAAGTATGAGGTCTATTACTACGTGGGAGGAAATGAATTGGTTTTTTCCGGCAATGTTGATATTTCAATTGAAGATCTGGGCGACCTTTTTGATCTCTTGGGAGACGTGATTGTCATCGACCGGGAAAATCACCGTACCCTTGATGATGAAGATTACGAAGAATTAATGATGACGATCCGGACCAATGCCGAGGTTCGAGATTACAACCCGGAATTCGGTTCTGATCGCAATTCGATTGTAGATATCAACCA
>JAUUYJ010000207.1 GCA_030588275.1 Candidatus Zixiibacteriota bacterium
GCATCAAATTTAAGGCCGCATCTGAAGAGGGACGATCTGAAGATCTCTGTGACCCGACAATCACAATCGGAACCGGCGGATTCTGGATCATATACGACAGGGCGGCGGCGGTATGGTGCATGGTATCGGTACCATGCCCAACGATAATGCCATCAATACCATTTTTAATCTCTTTGCCAATCGCCTTTGCCAGCGTAATATACTGATCCATACCCATATTTTCGCTGAACACGGCAAACAGCTTTTCGGTTGTCAAGTTACAGATATCAGCCAACTCCGGAACGGCACCATAAAGTTCACCGGGGGAAAAAGCGGGAATTACCGCCCCGGTTCGATAATCAAGGCGAGATGCAATCGTCCCTCCGGTACCAAACAGTTTGACATTCGGCAACTCCGGCGTAAAGGGAAATTCCTTTTCCGGGATTTTGTAGTGGGCCTCTTTATATCCAATCTCCTTCATGCTTGTTACCGTTGAGACATCGATACCAACATTATATCCGGTAATCAGCTTTAGTACGATATGCGTGTCATCATCATTTTCTGAGCGGGGCAGGATAATTCCTTTGAACTCCCCTCGGGTCGTTGCAATTACGGTATCACTCCAGACCCGAACGTTAAATTTCTTCAGAAGATCTTTAGCCGGACCCCGATAGCCTTTGAATATATCAGACATTCTGATGTCCTTCCTCAACTTTGTTTCTTAAGATAGACAATGGCATATTCCCCAAAGCGGCCGGTCGCAGTTGTCCCATGATCCAGTTAATTCTGGCCTCGCTTGATTTGGTGCGACCAATCTCTGAATATTTATTTTGTAATATCGGGATAAAGGAACAGACCTGTTCGTCAGTTTTTTTCTGGTATCCAACTTCTGACAGAATCGATTCAAATTCCATATTCGGATGGCGGAAAAGTTCCGGCAACATTTCCCGCGCTAATTCCCGTTCGATTGATAATCCTTCAAGATATTTAATTAAGCCGTAAACTGTATAGTACTTGAATCCGGTATCAGGATATTTTGTTTCCAGGTTCCTGATCGTATGTCCGAATAATGATCCGATTAACTTTGGTGGGAAATTGAATTCGGAAATAATTTTCTCAATGATCCATACCAGGTTGCGCTTCAGGATATAGTTATAGGTATCTCCCGGAATTTCCCATTTCAATAACTGTTCCTTGCGCTTGTCAACAGACATTGGCAACCTAAGTCTAATTGGCTCGATGCGATCGTCACCAATCGGAATTGGAGCCGAATCGGTATCTGGATACATCCGATCGGCACCCGGCAGAACTCTTTCAAAAACGGTTGTTCCATTTGAAAATGATTTACGCGTTTCGTCCGGCACCCCATCGAAGGCCATCCGACAGCGCTCTTCAATTGTTTGAAGAGCGGTTGAGATATCATCTGCCGGACCACAAATGAGAAGTTGCGCATCATCCCCAGTCCCTTTTAGTTTCTTCCTGATATCGCTCCAAAAGGTGTCGCTCAGGATAGCAAATTGCGAAGCGGTTGCCTCGCTCAGACCAGCAAATGCTTCCGAATGGGTCATGTTCGGTTTTTCAATACAGGCAATAACCTTTAAACGATCACTCAATTCATCGGCGAACATCTTCCCCGGCTGAGTGAAGTGTGACAGAAGTCCTTTGAAATGTGGTAAATTTATTGCCACTGCAACTCTCGCTGAGTCAGTATTAAGCTCACCCAAAGGTTCCGGAGAAAGGAGGTGCGCTCCAATTACGATTGAGGTAAGTTTCCAACTATCAGGATTGCTTACTCTCTTTTTTATTATATCACCAATCAACAAAAGCGATTTTTGCCTAAACGCTTCAACGTGGGTTAAAATCGGAATCCATTTAATGTGAGCCACCCCTTTGATCTCTACCCGTTGCCCACCGGTTATACTGACATTGACATCCTGTCGGGCCGCTCCGACACCGGTTCGTACCTTGCCGGTACTTCGGGCCAGATACCTGAGGTACTGCCCCGCCTCAGCCGCCTGCGCCGGCGTTTTCATGTCGGGATAAGTGACCATCTCGATTAATGGCATCCCTAAGCGATCGGTCGAATAAATTCGTTCATGCCCGGAGTCAGAGATTTCACGGCAGGAATCCTCTTCGATACTTATCTGGATTATCCCAATACGACCTGAGATCGGATCTATATCACCCTCAATTCCAACAATTGCGGTCCGTTGAAATCCGGTAGGGATCGAGCCATCGAGGTACTGCTTTCGCGTTATATGCAACTCACCAACAATATTGCTTCCCAACAAAAGTCCTATTTCGATAGCAATATCCAACGCTTCCTGATTAATCGGAAAAGGTGGTGTATCGTCAATATCATAGGTACAGGCAGTTTTGTCTTTGATGCGATAGATGATGTTTTTTCGCGTACGAAATTCCATCAAAGCGGTGCCGTCGTATTCGCCCAGTTCACTCAATGTCGGGCGCATATGACGGACCAACTCCGCATCATAATCATCCCCCTTCTGGTAAATACCAGCAGGACATCGACAGAACAGCTTTTTTGCGGTCAGAAGTTGTTGATGAATTTCCAAGCCACACTTAAACCCCAAAGCGGCGTAAACCTCTTTGGTCGCGTCATCAAATGAAACATAGCCGGTCTCTTTCCGGCTATTAACGTAGTTTTTTTCACAATCATTTATCATATCAAATCAGATCCAGTCATTCCGTTACGGCGATTCTCAAACAGTCTCATATCTCGAAGGAAAGTATAATATACATCCAGCATAATCAAGCGGAATGTCAGCCGATACGACCCGAAAAAGCTCATAATTATTTTAAAGAAAAGAGCCAACAATAAAACTGTTTTTTGTTGACAGTAATTTAAGAAGGTTGTAAAATAAAAGCGAATCAATCACTTTTAAGGAGGATGATTCATGCGTAAAGCAAAAAAGAAGGTAACCAAGAAAAAACCCGCCAAGAGAAAAGCCGCTCCGAAGAAAAAGGTTGCCAAAAAGAAAGTAGTAAAAAGGAAAGTTGTAAAGAAGAAAGTGGTCAAAAAAATTCGCTGTGCCGCCAAGACCAAAGAAGGTAAGCGGTGTAAGAGGATGGTTGCCCCTCCCGCCAAAAAGTGCCACTTGCACCGGGGCAAACGATAAGACCAACCAACTTGATTCTACTAAGCCGGCGTTTTTACGTCGGCTTTTTTTGTTGAATGATGTCGCGCAATATTATTGAAAACAGAGCAACAGATTCTATCTATCTCCCCCTTATGCCGGACCAAAATTATCCTTGCCAAATTCGGACCTTTCGCTACATTAAGAGAGATCAGATTTACATAAAACTTTCTGTCCGGAGGCAATTTGATGCTGTGGAGACTCTTATCGGGGACTATGTTTCTTATCCTTCTGGTACTTGTTATTCCTACCATTTCCGAAAGCTCTGAAAACTTACCTATCGGCCTGACAGAAGAGGAACAGACTCGCCTCGACGAAATCGGGATCAATCATGTTGTCACTTCTCCACCTTCTGGAACAGTCCGGGCAATTGCCGAGTGGGAGAGTTCAACCGGTGTTATCATTCGCTGGCCATTGGGTATCCCCACTTCGCTGGTTGCCGCATACTCTGAAGATGTCATGGTATTGACGATTGTTGGAAGTACGACTCAGCGCAGTCAGGCGATCAGCAGTTACAGTTCTGCCGGTGTCAATATGTCAAACACCGAATTTCTCATAGCTCCGACCAACAGCATCTGGACGCGCGATTATGGACCCTGGTTTATTATCGATGGATTGGACCAGGTCTCAATTGTTGATCCGGTATATAACCGTCCACGCCCTCAGGACGATCTGATTCCTTCCGTGTTGGGCTCTCTTTGGGGTATGGATGTTTATGGGATGGATTTGGCCACCCCTGGTGGCAACCATATGACCGATGGCCACGGAACCTCAATGTCAACCGAGCTGGTTTATAATGAAAATAGCGGATACAGTTCTCGTCAGGTCGATTCAATCATGGCCGCTTATATGGGAACCAACTATGATGTTCAGGGCTACATAGAATCGGGCGGAATTCATCATATAGATTGCTGGTCTAAATTTCTCAGCTCCGGGACAGTATTGATAAAAGATGTCGCCCCTTCAGATGCAAGTTACAGTCTCTTGAATCAGCGGGCCGAATATATGGCGAATAAGATCAGCCCCTGGGGACAGCCATATAATGTGATCCGAATTTATTGTCCGTACGGTACCGCCTACACCAATTCATTGATCCTAAACGGCCGCGTCTATGTACCGACTTTTAATTCCAATTGGGATGATTCCGCTCTGGCGGTCTATCGTCAAGCCATGCCCGGCTACGATGTCTATGGATTCGATGGTTCATGGTATGATGATGATGCGATTCATTGTCGGGCGATGGGTATCCCCGACCGCGAGATGCTCTATCTGGAGCATACGCCGTTATCGACAACCGGTGATAGTCTAAACGATTATCTTGTTTCGGTTAAAATCCACCCTTATTCCGGAACAGAATTGATCTCCGATTCTCTCAAAATTTATTATCGAGGTAAGAACCAATTTCAATCGACCCCGCTTATTGCAACTGCCGTTGCCGATTCATTTTATGGATTGATACCATCTCAGCCATTGGGAACCAACGTTCGCTATTATATAAAAGCGGCCGACCAGTCGGGGCGCGTGGAAACGCATCCGTATATCGGTGGGGACGGGGCGCACAACTTTAGTATTAATCAACCACCCCAAATACTATCGGTTGATTCACTTATTTCTAGTTGCAATCACCCGGTATCATTCTATCCCGATTAGTTCGATCCGGATGATTCGGAGATTCAGATAGCTTATGAAAATTTACCCAGCTGGCTCACAATCCACAATGAC
>JAUUYJ010000222.1 GCA_030588275.1 Candidatus Zixiibacteriota bacterium
GGCGGCAACCTCTCCCGCAAACAGGTGGGAGATTTGGAAACGCTGGCCAAAGAGCATGGGGCCGGTGGGTTAGCATATATTTTGAAAAGTGATACCGGTGACAAAAGCCCGATTCTGAAATTTATCGGAGAAGAGGTGGCGGAAAAAATCTGTCGTCGAGCCGGAGCAGAGCCGGGCGACGCAATATTTATCATCGCCGACAAACCGGATAAAACCGAATCAATCCTGGGACAGGTCCGCCTACATCTTGGCAAAACCAAAGACTTAATTGACAAATCCAAATGGAATTTTATGTGGGTTACCCACTTCCCGCTGTTTGAATATAATTCCGAGCTGGGCCGTTTTGATGCGATGCACAATATCGTCTCATCCCCCTGCGAGGAAGATTTTGATCTGCTTGAGGCCGGGTTTAAAACCTCATTGTCTCCCGACGATATCAACCATCCCTGGCGAACGGTCCGAGCCGATCAATACGACCTCGTTTTAAACGGTTCTGAAATTGCCTCAGGTGGCATCCGGATTAACAATAGCGATCTGCAAAAGAAGGTTCTGAATATATTGGGAATGTCGGACGAAAGAGCCGAAAAGATGTTTGGCTTCTTACTCAAAGCACTTCGTTACGGCGCTCCCCCGCATGGTGGTTTGGCACCTGGTCTCGACCGTGTTGTTGCCCTGATGACCGACTCCGATTCGATCAGAGAAGTCATCGCTTTCCCAAAAACGACCAACGCCTCATCCCTGATGGATGGTGCGCCGACAACAATTGACGATGCCCAATTGGAAGAATTAGGACTTAGTATCGTTAAGAAAACGGAGAGCAATTGACCGTTATAAATAAAAAACATCTCGACTCATTTGATCTGACCGGCCTTGATCAACGACTTTTGTTTGGCCAAAATGAGCTGTACCTGCGCCTGATCGAAGGACAATTTAATGTCAAAATCGTGGCACGCGGCGAAACTGCCGTTATCGAAGGTCAGACGACTGAGGTTCACAATGCGATTGGTGTCTTGTCAGACATCGCCTCGCGTCTCAATGAAGGGTACGATATCACGGACCGCTACGTTCGGTACGCAATTGAGATGATCCGAGAAGAGGGACATGGTCCGGCTGAGGATTTAAACGACCGCCTTGATGGTCTTTTGAAGTCGGTCAGTCCTCGTACGGTCGGGCAAAAAAAATATCTTGAGGCGATTCAGGGCAACGATATCGTCTTTTCGATCGGACCGGCTGGAACCGGTAAAACTTACTTGGCGGTGGCTCAGGCAGTAGCCGAACTGAAAGCGAAGCAAAAAAACCGGATAATCCTCGTCCGACCGGCGGTTGAGGCGGGCGAATCGCTCGGTTTTTTGCCGGGTGATATAAAAGCCAAAATTGACCCGTATCTGCGACCGGTTTATGATGCCCTCCATGAACTTCTCCCAGCCGAAAAAATCACTCGACTTATTGATCTCGGTATTATTGAGATCAGCCCGCTCGCCTTTATGCGAGGCCGGACGCTGAATAATTCTTTCGTTATTCTTGATGAGGCTCAAAACACAACATTGGCTCAGATGAAAATGTTTTTGACCCGCCTCGGCGAAGGATCGCGGGCAGTAATAACCGGAGATATAACTCAGATTGATCTGGCCCGGAGTGTTCCTTCCGGTCTGGTTAAAATTCAGAAAATAATCTCGAATATAAAAGGTATCGAATTCGTATATCTGAACAGCCGGGATGTCGTGAGACATCGACTGGTCCAGGATGTAATTAAGGCTTTTGCCAAATATGAGAAGTTTGATCCGGCTAAGGAGGCCAAAAAAAGTACCGATAAGCGGGGTAGCAAGAAGAAACATCGATAATTGAGATATTTCCCGATTTGGTGGATTATTCCCCGAAACGGGTGGCAAAAACGGTTATCAGTATGTATTGAGGATTTATCAAGAGACCAGAGCTTAAAGGATAAAGCTAATCCGGATAAACATTTTACCGGGTGACACGGATGCGTCAGGGATTACTAAAACTTAAGAGACTTATCAAACGGATCTTTAAGGTCAAGGAAGATTTTGACCCCAAAGATGCCTACCGTCGAAGCCGCGTTCTGATAAAATACGGAATGGGCTTGGTTGCGGTCGTTTTGATAACTTTCCTCTACCCGCAAAGTGACCTTTTCGGACCGCTTGACGTGCCGCGCCAGGGGGAGATCGCCCCGGAAAATATCATTGCCGAAAACTCATTCGATATCTATAAAGATCAGGCCCAGCTGGAAGAAGAAAATCGACTCCTGATCACCAGCACTCCGCTCTATATAATTTATAATGAAGAGACAGCCCGATCCGGGATTACCGGGATACATACTCTTTTGGGTGGCCTTGATTCGGCAAAAGGGGCCGCAAAAGAATCCTCAATTGATAAGGCTGTTGCGAACGATCAGAATTCACCAGCAGATAAACTGGTAACCCAGCTTCAGGTCAGCTATCCATTTATTTCAAACCAATGGCTTAGACGATTGGTTAATTACGATTCCCTTGGTAAAGGGATCAGGATTCTTGATACGATACTGACCGATGATATTTATTACTATGGAGTAATTGACAACATCGCCTCCCTTCCTCCTCCAGGGTTTAATTCGATAATTTTGCGCAAACCTAAACGGGACCTGTTTTTGATACGGAGTCAGTTAATCGACTTGCCGACCGCCTACAATACGTTGCTGGATCGGTTGAATGAGGCTCCGGACCTGAGCGATTCCGAGGTTGAACTGCTATATGAAATCGGTCGCCATTTTATTCTGGCCAACAACATGTATGACGATAGCCTCACGCAAGCGGCCCGGGACAGCTCTTTGGTTAATGTATCACGCGTTGAGAGTCATATTTCCAGCGGTGACCTGCTTATCAGGCGTGGCGTTTTAGTCGATGCCGGTCAAGAGCGAATCCTTAATGCCTACGCCATCGAAATGCAGAATTTGGCCGCCGCCCGCGGTTGGTTTCAGGCGATTATGCCACTATTGGGACGGATGGTTTTGATCGGTGGGATCATAATCCTCATCTACCTTTTCCTGTTATACTTCAGACCGGATGTATATTGGTCTAATAACAAACTGCTGGCCCTCCTTTTGATCATCGGACTTGAACTGGCTTTGGTCAGCTTCATTGAAGCCCAGTTAGCTCCATCAATATATCTTTATCCAATAGCGATCCTGTCAATTTTGGTAACCGTCCTGTTCGATGCCCGCCTCGGTGTCGTAATCACCCTATTGGTTGCGATCTTACTCGGAATACTCCATCGTTTTAACTTTAGCCTGACTTTGGTCACCGCAATGGCCGGCATGGTCGCCTGTTTTTCAGCCGGAGAAGTGCGCCGTCGTTCGGAATTTTATCGAATTATTTTGTACCTGTCGGTGTCGTATGTCATAATCGCCTTTGTGGTCGAATCACTTAAACTCTCCCCCACCGGCGATGTCTTAACCTATTGTGGGTACGGTTTGGCAAGCGCCTTTATCGCCCCGATTTTAACAATCGGTATCCTGCCGCTGTTTGAATCGCTCTTTAGCTTTTCGACCAATATCACTCTGTTGGAACTGGCCGATCTTAATCAGCCGCTTTTAAAACGGTTAGCGATGGAAGCCCCCGGAACCTACCACCACTCGATCATCGTCGGTAACTTGGCCGAAGCGGCCGCCAAAAAGATCGGAGCCAATTCCCTGTTGGCCCGCGTCGGATCGTACTATCACGATATCGGTAAAATGGAAATTCCAGAATATTATGTCGAAAACCAACTTGGGATAAAATCAAAACATGAAGGCTTGAATCCCACCATGTCCGCCTTGGTCCTCTCTTCGCACGTCAAGAAGGGTCGTCTGATCGGTGAGGATGCTGGTCTGCCGGACGCCGTTTTGGGCTTTGTTGAGGAACATCATGGAACAACCCTGATGAAATATTTCTACAATAAAGCGCTGGAGATGGAACTGCCAATGGAGGATGACCTGGAGTTTCGGTATCCCGGACCCAAACCGCAATCGCGAGAAACGGCTATTGTTATGCTGGCCGATTCAACCGAGGCGGCCAGCCGGACGTTGGACAAACCAACCTCGGCCCGAATAAACAACCTGATTCAAAAATTGATAAATGAGAAGTTTGCTTCAGGTGAGCTGACCGAATGCGATCTGACGTTAAAAGACCTTAACGATATCAAACTTGCTTTTGTGTCAATTTTAATTGGTGTCTTTCATCAGCGCATCCCCTACCCCAAGCGGGAGGAAGAGGAACCGATTTGAGCGAACCAAGTAGTATATTCTTCCATTCCCCGGCGGAGCTATCCCAAAGCAAAGCTATCAAATTAGCTGACCGTATCCTGCATGATGAACAGCAAACCCTCCCGGTTAATATAATCATTGCTGACAACCGGATGCTGGCCGACTTGAACTCTCGTTTCCGAAATAAAAATGGCCCAACCGATGTTTTGTCCTTTGCGGGGGACGAGCAATTGGGCATATTGGGAGAACTGTATATCTCTGTTGACAAAGCGACCGTCCAGGCAAAGGAGTATAAC
>JAUUYJ010000067.1 GCA_030588275.1 Candidatus Zixiibacteriota bacterium
GCGGCGGCTGGGATCAGGGTGCATGTACCCTCTGGGTTGATACGATGTTTGTTGATACCGTTTTGCAGTCTGGGGCGATTGATACGACCGGGAGTATTATTTCCAATTGGGAGTATCTTACGGCCCGTTCGCTGTCATCTGGGCAACATGATATAAAAGTAACCGGCTTGGCCGATCAGTTGGGCCTTCCCTACACCCCTGGTCTGGTGCCGACGTCTCAGGGTGGTTTGTTATTTAGAATGAACGTTCGGACGTACGATGAGACTCCTGATTCAAGTGATAATGTGGTGAACTTTACGATTATATCAAATTTGAGTGAAACCAATTTTTCCGATCCGCATGGCGAACTGATCGGTACGATAACCAACTATAATTTTATTGATACCACGTATTGGCTGTGCGAGACCTGGGATGGTCCCGACTGCACCAGCTGGGTTGATACTTCCGAGGCGTTTGCCGACTCTATTGCCTACGACACCAATTTCGTGTATTGGTTTTGTCAAAACTGGGACGGACCGGACTGTACTGACTGGGATAAGATTTCCGGGCCGGATGATACGGCCGCATTCGCCGACTCAATCTCGGTTGATTCAATCCCCTGGACCGTTCTGGACACGGCGACGACATTTTATATCAGCGGTTCGATGACGATTGATTACTCCGACTGTCTTTGTGGGGATGTTAATGACGATGCCAAGACCAATGTTGGCGATGCCGTTTACGGAATCAACCATATTTTTAAAAGTGGTCCGGGACCGATAAAGCCGGATTGTGCCGATATCAATCTCGATGATAGGTACAATGTTGGTGATGTCGTGTATCTGATCAATCATATCTTCAAAGGAGGGGATCCTCCGAATTGCGGTTAAGTTCGGCTCGGAGGAGAATTTGGTTGAAGGTGTGACGCAGGCGAATTTCCGACAAGTGGGAATGAAGGCAGCCTTGGCGAGTGGAGCGTTAATGCTCTGGTAGGTGAGGTTGCGAAAGGTGAATAGATGACCCGGTTAGCCGGGTGGAAAAATAAAGAATAAAAACCTCTGTTTTTTACAGAGAAACAATAACGTGGAAAAGAATGGAAGGAGGTGGCACACACTAAAGAGGTTTTTTATTGCACGCGCTCAAAAGAAGGGATGGCTCATCATTCTTTCGCTCTTTACAGACAAACCATATGATTATCTTGGTCGGCTCAACTAGGATGGTTGGTTAAGGGTTTGTAAAGAGGGGGATTTGTGTTGCAGGTCGCACTTTTTGCGGTCTGTTTAGAATGACTTAATGTAATGAAGGAGCACGAAATGAAACGAACAATCGTTTTGCTTGCAACATTACTTCTTTCTTTTGGGCTCATTAGCGCTGGCGATGTTGTTTATGTTGAACATGCTGGCGATACCATCTGGACTGGTGTCTCTCAAACGTTTGATGTTTCGCTTGAGAATGATGCCAAATTGGGTGGTATGAGTTTGGGTCTGATGATTTATTCTCCCGATGGTGCCACATGGACCTGGGAGAATGTCGGTACTCACGGTGCCGCCAATAACCATGCTGATTCGCTTTATGTTACAGAAGTTGCCGGATCGCGTATGGTTGGTGCCTGGGATATGACCGGTTTATTGGTCACCAACGCGCTTGACGGAGTTACTCCTGATACGCTGTTGGCCGGTGGTGTTGCTCTTAATGCTGGCCTCCCGGCTGGTGGCAAAGAGCTTATGTATCTGTATCATGGCGTTACTGGTCCTAACGAAGCAGCCGTCCACACTCTTTGTGTTGACTCCATCCTCGTCGGTACAGCCGGTAACTTTGTGTTTGTTGACGAAATCGGTGGTGCTTATACTCCTGATTTTGTTGGCGGATGCTGGCCTGTTAAGAAACAGCCGAACCTGTGTCCGGAATTTGCCGGAACAGTTGGTGCCGCCAATGTTGATCATTGTGGCTCCGCTTCGGTCGGTTTCTCAGCTTCTGACTTTGAAGCTGATGCCATTCAGTTCTCGCTTCAGTCAACGACCGGTGCTGGTACTGCTGTTGTTACCGATAATGGTGATGGCACTGGTGCTGTTGCTTATACCCCGGCCGCCGGCGAAGCTGGTTCGGTTGACGTCCTTGTTTATGCCGCAGACGCTTTCAATGGCGACTGTGCCACATTCACGGCGACCTTCACCATTACCAACAACGCTCCGACCATCGATTGTGGTTTGGATCTTAAAATTGGTAAGGGTGGCCTGTTTGAGAAGAATGACTTCACCTCTGGTGATGTTGATGCTTGCGACGTTCTTGTTTACGCTATAGTGAGTCAAGATGTTGCTACCGTCAACGCTCCGTCATTTGACGGTTCGACCTTCTCATGGCAGACAGATAATACCGAAGGTGAACTCACGGTAGAATTCTGTGTTTCCGTTTCTGACGGTTTTGAAACTGCTGAATGTTGTTTCTTAGTCGAAGTTCTGGCTACTGAGCCTTATTCATTGACAATTGAATGTCTTGAAGATGTTGTTCAGGGTCACTTCACCGATATCGAAATCACTATAGGTTCCGGTTCCGAAGCTATGGGTGGTTTTGACCTTTTGATCGCCTATGATCCTTCCGGATTGACCTTCACGGAAGCCATTCTTGGTGCCGATTTCTCCGCCGCTGGCTGGGAATTCTTCACCTATCGTTATGGCGTCCATGGCAACTGCGGCAATGGTTGTCCTTCCGGTAACATCCGTTTGGTCGGTATGGCCGAAACTAACAACGGTCCTTACCATCCTGACTATGATGCAATCGTAGCCGCTCAGGCCGGTTCTGTTCTGGCGACCCTGTCGTTCTACGTCACTTCCGACGTGAACTTTGGTGGTCAGTGCTTGCCGATCAATTTCTTGTGGTTTGATTGTGGCGACAACACTATTTCGGTTGCCAGTGGTGACACTTTGGCTATCGCCGATTTGGTCTTCCCGGCTGGTGCTAACACCGCCGATCCGTCTCAGGCTTTTCCTGCTAGCGCAGCTGTCCTGCCAGGTTGGTGGGGAGCTCCGGTTTCTTGCGAAGTCAGTGACAAGACCGAGCCGGTCCGCTACATCACTCTGCAACAAGGTTGCTTGTGCATCGTTCACCCGCATGACATCGATGATCGTGGTGACATCAACATGAACGGCGTCTTGAATGAGATCGCCGATGCTGTTATGTTCACTAACTATTTCATCAGTGGCTTAAGTGCTTTCGGCAACCATGTCGACGGTTCTATCGCCGCTTCCGATGTTAACGCTGACGGAACATCCTTGTCGGTTGCCGATTTGGTATATCTCGTTCGTGTCATCATTGGCGATGCCCTGCCTTATCCGAAACCGATTCTTGGTTCCTCGATGGACGTGACCGCTCAGATGGTTAACGGCGATCTGGTCGTCAATTATGACGCTACCGTTGATGCTGGTGCCGCTCTGTTGGTCTTCAACATCACTGGTGATGCCGGTACCCCGATCGTGGGCGACGGTGCTTCCAACATGGACATTGTCTATGGTATGGACAATAACCAGCTTCGCGTTTTGGTTTATAACATTGGCTCCAACGCCATCACTGTTGGTCAGCATACTCTCGTCACTATTCCGGTTCAGAATGCTGAATTGGTAAGTGTTGAAGTTGCCGACTATAATGGTGCTACAATGGAAGCCACATTTAGTACTCTGCCTTCGGCCTTTGGTCTGATGCAGAACTATCCGAACCCCTTCAACCCGAAAACCAGAATTGCTCTGAACCTGCCTTCCGCTTCCGAGTGGAATATTCAGGTCTTTAATATTGCTGGTCAGTTGGTCAAGGATTACTCCGGTAATTCCGACGCTGGCGTTGTTGAAGTGATTTGGAACGGTACCAATTCTAATGGTACTCAGGTTGCCAGTGGAATCTATTTCTACAAAGCAACTGCCAATAACTTCTCAGCCACCAAGAAAATGGTCCTGATGAAGTAATTGCTTTACAGTTTGGTATTGTCGGGGTCCTTGTGACCCCGGCAGTACTAATTTAAAAAAATTGAGCACAATTATTCAAGGGAGGTTGGTTAGAAGAACAAAGATAACGAGATTAATGAGTAACGAGAAAGAAGGTAGTTGATGTCCGGTATAAAGCTAAAAATTTCGCAATTGAAAGCTGACCGGTTTTTTTGCATTTCGGGGGTCCCTCACAAATTTATGGCTTCCTTCATTATTATGCAACAACTTGCAGATTTACTTCAGAGAACATTCCCTTACCCGCCGCTTGCTTTCTCAGACCAGTATAATGGATTGCTATCTCTTTCAGGTTATTTAGCCGGGGAGATAAAATAATAACGGATTGATTGTTATAGTGCATTAATGGGAAACGAGTTATGTCGTTTCTCCAGGAGTTAAAGGCGAAACAGCGTTGTCCAGTACCGGTTTCACCGGAGAGTTAGAAAATCTACCGGTTTGAGACCGATTTCCTGCATGTTGGTAAGCCTTTTGCTCAATTAGAAAGTGGAATGTTATGTATGGGATATATGGATAAAATATGAAGCTATTTGCACTCATAATAACTATGGTGATTCTTTTGACCGGCGTTGCGCTCGGCCAGGATGATCCCTATGGGCAGGTTGATACGGTTTCTATTGATCCGGTAACGGTTAGCTCCGGCTCCGAATTCTCAATAGATGTCAACCTCTTCAACGACGAAGAACTGGGAGGAATCACGATTCCGTTGATCTACCCGGTTGATAAAATGGAATTTATTGAGGTTGATTTTGCCGGCGGGCGTATCGACTATCTGGCAACCAAGCCAACCTCGGTTGACTCAATAAATGGAACCGTTTTGGTTGGTGGGATCGTTTTCTTTGAACAGTTTATACAGCCGGGCGAGGGCAGGCTTTTTTCGGTAAAATTTCGTCTCAAAGATGGCCTGACGCCGGGTGAAGTATATGAAATAGATTCGACCACTCTCTCCCCTGCCTATCTCCTCCTGACGACTGATATCGGAGGAAATATTTTCCCGGTCTTTAATAAAGGGCTGATCACGGTTGCCTCAGAAAATCGGGCCCCTTATTTCACTCCGATTCCGGAGATGTATTTGGCCGAGGGGGATTCCCTGACGATTAATCTTGAGGCTGATGACCCGGATGGAGATGCCTTAATTTTGGCCAACCCGATTCATCCTTACAGTTCCGAATTTGTCGATAATGGTGACGGGACCGGGACGTTTATCTGGAGCCCCGATTTTGTCGGACCGCTGTCGGCCGATATGAGTCCCTTTACCATGATCTTCTGGGTTTCCGATGGGGAATCTTCCAGTTATATAAAAGTTAAAGTCAATGTTATTAACGTCAACCGGGCTCCAATTATCTCCGCCCCCGAATCTCTTCAGGCCGAAGCGGGGGATTCGCTTGGTATTGGTGTCGTCGCTCGCGATCCTGATTTTGAAGCGATCGATTGGACGATTACCGGGTTACCGTCCGGTGCTTCGTTCGACTTTGACAACCCCGGTCTGATAAGCTGGCCAACCGACTATGCCGATTCCGGTAATTATGCGATAACTCTTGTTGCCACCGACCCGTTTGGCTTGGCTGATACTGCCACAATAAATATTGAACTTCTACCGGTGACACTCTTTTCGATTCGGATAGATACCGTCTCCACTTTTTCCGGTCGCACCATTGATCTCAACATTTATATCAAAAACAAGCCGGAGATCGACGAATTTAATCTTCTGATTCGCATCGACCCTTCGGTTTTGGTTCCGCTCGGTGTTAGTCGGGTTGGTAGTCGGATCGAACATTTTGGCCTTTTCGATTATCGGATCAATGAAAACAGCATTCCTGGGAATCTGCGGATCGTCGGTCGGGCCGACGGAGCGGCTCCTTTGGGAGAGGGGGATGGCCTCCTTTGCACGATCTCGATTTTGGTTAGTTCCAATTTGATTTATGTTGGCAATCAGGTACCGATAAGATTTGAATCCCTTTTTGCGGCTGACAATACTTTGATTCTGTCCGATGGCTCGGTAATCAATCCGAGCGAAATAAATCTGTTTGATGGTTATGTATTAATCGTTGCTCCGGGAGATCGCCTTCTT
This sequence comes from Candidatus Zixiibacteriota bacterium, assembly GCA_030588275.1. GTDB lineage: Bacteria > Zixibacteria > MSB-5A5 > GN15 > JAAZOE01 > JAUUYJ01. The sequence continues at coordinate 6,040 of JAUUYJ010000067.1, forward strand.
GGGGATATTAATCTTAACGGCATAGCTTTTGAAATTAGTGACGCGGTCTATTTTTCTAATGCTTTTATCAGTCCTAATCTCTATCCGATGGATGAACAACAGATTCTCAATTCTGACATCAATCGTGATGGCTTTGCACCATCGGTAGCTGATATGGTGATGATGGTCAAAGTTATTACCGGCGAGATTGATCCACCGACCGGCAAAGTTTTGCCAAACCTTCCTGCGGTCGATCTGTATTTGTCCCGCGAAGCTGATGGACTGTACCTCGTTTCTGACGCTCCCGTTGATCTGGGTGGAGCGCTCATTAGAATTACCGGCGAGGATGCCGAGCAGTTAAACCCGTCCAACCTTACCGGTATGGACCTGATGACCGATTATCGGTCCGGTGAGCTTTCCTGTTTACTGCTTAGTTATCAGGATATGGTAATCGCTCAGGGTGAAACAAAAATTATGAAACTATCAGACTATTCTGATGCGGCGGTCAATCTAAGTTATTCCGATGTGGCAGACCGGTCGGGACGAGTCCTGAAAATAAAAGAAGCCAAAGAGAACACGCTACCAAGTTCCTTTGCCTTGTACCAAAACCATCCCAATCCGTTTAATCCAACGACTAAAATTAGTTTTGATATGGATCAACCGGGGCAGGTGGTCCTGAAGGTTTACAATATTTTGGGTCAGGAAGTGATTACTCTGACCGATCAGGAATATCCGGCCGGTCCTCATGAATTGATTTGGAATGGTTTGGATAGTAATGATAACCCGGTTGCCTCCGGGATTTATCTTTATCGCATCAAGGCGGGCCAGTCAAGTGCCAGCCGTAAAATGGTATTGTTAAAATAATGATTCGAAAATGTAATGCAAAGCATATAGAGGTTACCATGAGGAATTTGGTTATTCCACTGATTGTCTGCCTGCTACTAATTATTGGAGGCGGATCGGCTCGAGCGGAACTTTACCCCGATGATACTCTTGGGTTCAAGAATATTGTGCGGGGTTTGCCGGGTGATTTTATTGACATCCCGGTATATCTCTCGAACGATTCGATCGTCAGTGGCTTGAGCATGCTCTTTGAATTTGACCATAATATGCTGTGGCCGGTAGTCTCGTTTGATGTCAATTATCAGGCGATGCTTGATGCCGGGACAGCTCCCGATTCGACAATTTATCAGGCAACGCCAGCTTATGATCAAGGGTTGTGGACGGTTGATTATTTTGTCGAAAGTTGGATGGAGCAGTTTGGGTGGTACTCCACCCCGACCCGTCCGTGGGCCGCTATGCTTTGCTTTTATAATCTGAATTCTCGCGATACCGGACGAATTCTTATGGCCCCTCAGCCGGTCTTTGATTCCTCCTCCCTTCCTGCCGATTATGTTCGTCCTAATGTTCCGGGCCGAGGAGATTTGCCGGGACAGAATATTGCGGTAATAAAATTCCGAGTTAATCCGGATGCGGTAATCGGAGAAAGTTCTGAGCTGAATATCATCCGGGATATTGCTTCAGAGTTTCAATTGAGTGAACTGGCCGAAGAATGGTTCAATCCGGCTGAAGATACAATTATTCAAACCAAGTCGATTATTCCGACTTTGAAAAGTACGACCTTTATCGTCAGCGCACCGGATAATACTGGCGCTTGTTGCGAACCGGATAATAGCTGTTCTGATGGCTTAACCGAAGCGGAATGTTCTGCTTTGGGTGGTACCTTTTATCTTGGCGAAAATTGTGGCACGATAAGCTGTGGTGGTGACCCGGATACCAATGACCCACCACTTTTGGCGATTACTCCCAACACATCGGTCTATAACATCAAAGCGGGCGAACAGGTAAGCTTTACCGTAACCGCCAGCGATGCCGAGCTCGGCGAAGTGCGTATCTGGGCCAACCAGTCAACCAGCTTGCCGGCCAATGCCAACTTGGCCCCTTCCAATCCGGTTGTCGGTGGTGGTGGAGTTGCCTCCGGGACATTTTCATTCAAGCCGGACGTATCTCAACAAGGCAATTTCTCTTTTATTTTCCAGGCCTTAGACGATTCCGGAGCAACCTCTGCGGCGCAGACGGTAACGGTTACTGTTGCCGCGATTGAAGAAGATGTTCTGTTTACTTCATCGGCTGACGGCCTTGCTCCAGAGGGTGGTATCCCCGGTCTCAACGAAGTTATGATTCCGATCAATGTCGTGACTAAAAAAATTCTGTACGGTATTCAGTACGATATGTCGTACGATCCGACCAAATTTGAACTGGATTCAATTTTTACATCAGACCGGGTCGAAGAATGGGTGATTTATGATGATGCCGGTGCGACCCCTGGTCAGGTCAAGGTTGTTGCATTTGGACTGGCGAACGATTCGATGGTGGCTGGTTCCACCTCGGCGGTTGTCTATTGTGCTTTTACCATCGATGATTTTGCCGCAGCTGGATGTTATCCGTTGATGCTTGAAAACGGGCGGGAGTCGATTGACCCCGATCCGGGCGTTGGATCGCTTGAGATGGTAACGCAGTCCGGTCTTATCTGCGTTGATAGTGTTGGTGATGTTAACCTTGATGGCATTATTGATGTGGCCGATCTGGTCAGCACGGTTGCCTACATTATTGGCAACTACGATCTCAGCCGAAGGCAGTTTGCAACAGCTGATATTATCGTTAATGATGATGTCAACGTCATCGATCTGGTTGGAATCATCAATACTATTTTTGGACAACCGATTGCTGGCAATCAGGCTCCGATGAATCCGGATGATGGAACGGCGATTTTGGCTATCTCAAACGAAGAGATTCCGCAAGCCGGAACCTATTCGGAGATGGCAGTATCGGCTGATAAGCCGATTGATGCGGCCGGAGTAGAGCTTGAAATTCAGTACAATCCAGGAGCGGTTCAGATGCTCAAACCGGTGCTGGCGACCGAGGTCAATGGGTTCCATATTTATTCTTTGGATAACGGTTCGGGAGTTATGAAAGTTTTGATTCATAGCGAACATCCCTGGGATATTACCGAGCAGATCAAAACCGGTCTGTCTGATATTATCAAATTACCATTCGTTTCCAAGGTGCCGTTAGTGGCCGATGCCCAGCAAGTATGGATTTCCAAGGCGTCGGTTTCAACCGGCACGGCTCAGGAGATTGAGGTTGAAGGTTTGGGCGGCGGAGCCGTTCCGAATCAGTTCGTACTGTATCAAAATCGTCCCAACCCGTTTAACCCGACGACGACAATCGATTTCTATGTCCAGGGTTCTGGAACGAGTGGAGACAACGATGTTAAGCTTGAAGTCTTCAACATTGTGGGGCAATCGGTGAAGACTATTATCAATGAAGCCTTGCCAACCGGTCACCATTCGGTGATCTGGGATGGTTCCGATCAAAACGGAGAGCGTACCGCATCAGGTGTGTATTTCTATCGTCTCAAAGTTGGTGACGAAAGCCTGACTCGGAAAATGGTGTTGTTGAAATAGTCCAAGTGAGAAATGATGAATATGATGACTAAGAATAGAATCGCAACGCTTGCCTTTACTTTGATTGGGCTTATGGCACTTTTTTCGGTGTCACAGGCCCAAACAGCCCCTCCAGTATTGACTCCGATTGGAGCTCAATCTGTGGCGGAAGGAAGCAATCTCAATTTTGTAATTAGTGCGACCGATGCCGATGCTACTTTCCCGCTTCTGTCCACGACGCTTCCGCTTCCGACCAACGCCGGCTTTATTGATAACGGCGATGGGACCGGGACGTTTAACTTTGATCCCGACCTTACTCAGGCCGGTATCTATAATATTACTTTTTATGCCGACGATGCTGTTACCACTGGAGTCGATATTGATTCTGAAACAGTGCAGATTACGGTTACAAATACCAATCAGGCACCGGTTGTGTCTGACATCGCCGACCAAATCATTGCCGAGGGTGCGACCTTTACGACAATCAATTTAGATGACTTTGTAGCAGACGTTGATGACATTGATTCTGATATCGTCTGGACTTACGCTGGCAACTCTGCTTTGACAGTTACGATAGATGTTAATAGAGTAGCGACGATCACGATTCCATCTGCCGATTGGAACGGTTCAGAAGTTGTCACCTTTACCGCGACCGACCCCGGCTTGCTTGCCGATTCTGATCCGGCAACGTTTACAGTTACAGCGGTCAATGATGCTCCGGTTCTGTCTGACATCGCCGACCAAATCATCACCGAAGGTGCGACCTTTACAACGATCAATCTTGATGATTTTGTGGCTGATGTTGATGACATCGATTCTGATATCGCATGGACTTACGCTGGCAACTCTGCTTTGACAGTTACGATAGATGTTAATAGAGTAGCGACGATCACGATTCCATCTGCCGATTGGAACGGTTCAGAAGTTGTCACCTTTACCGCGACC
>JAUUYJ010000218.1 GCA_030588275.1 Candidatus Zixiibacteriota bacterium
ATCCCCTTGAGGCGCTGAGCATTTAAGAAACCGGCGGCATCACCGATAATCAAAAAATTGTTATCGTACAGCCGAGGCATCGCATAATACCCACCTTCGGGAATCGTTTTGGCACCATAATGAAGCATCGTCCCATCGGTGAAGATATCTTTGACCAGAGGGTGCATTTTAAAATGCTGTAGCCAACGGTGCGGATCGTTGGTCGGATCGGGTGAGTTGATTGATACGGCAAACCCGACGGCGGCCAAACTTGATGACATCTTATAAATGAATCCACCACCGTATTGGTAACTCGGAAGCGGTGCCCCAAAAGTATGGATCACCTCTCCATCAACCATCCGACCGTCCGGGATTTCCCAAACCTCTTTGACACCGGTTAGGTATGATTGATTTATGCTTTCATTGAATATCGGTAGTTTTTCCCGCGCTTGTCGAGCTAACGACCCATGCGGCCCCTCGGCTAAGATTGTGACCTTGGCCTTGATAACTGTACCGGGCTCAAAGTTACCCCGCTTGCCACCCTCTTTATCCAACCCGAGATCAATCGTCTGGACCCCAACAACCTTGCCATCTTCGACCAACAGATCGTAAGCGGATGTTTCGGGGTATATTTCAACTCCCAGCGCTTCGGTTTTTTCGGCCAGCCATCCGGTAAATTTGTTAAGTGAAACTATATAATTGCCATGATTGGCCATCCCCGGTGGGGTGAAGGGCAATTTGAATTGTGATGTCTCGGTAAGAAAGTAGGTCGAATCTTTTACAACCGGTGCTTCAAAAGGCATCTGTTGGTCGAGGTAATCGGGCATCAACTCAGCAATGCCAGAAGGGTCCATAACCGCTCCGGAGAATGAATGGGCTCCGGGGTGGCTCCCTTTTTCAATCACCAGAATTTCGGGCAGATCGCGGTCGGCCGCCTGACAGCTTTTGACTAAATGATAGGCACAGGCCAAACCTGCCGGTCCAGCCCCGACAATCAAGACATCAACATCAAGTACTTCCCGTTCTATATCCATCTCAGATCTCCATAATTAAGTGATCGGCGAGAATATAGCCCAATGGGTCGTCTATGTAAAGGGGTAACCCGTTTTACTGGAAGCAAGGCTGACAGTCCGTCAGTCCGACAGGCCGCCAGGATTTTAAACTACCTATTACCTTCTCTATCCCCTCTTCGGCTTCCGTTGGAGCCGTTACCAGCATTCTTCAACTGAAACATCTCAATAAGTTGCTTGCGATGCGTACCAATCATCATCAGGCGTCCGGCCATAATAATCGGAGCCCGGAGCAAATCCGGATTCTCAATCATGATGTCCAAAAGTTCGGTCAGGACTGGTAAGGTTTCGTCAAGCTTATGTTCTTTATAGGCGGCTGAAGTGACGTCAAGATAATTTTTGGGATTGTGATATCCCACCAATACCTGGAGTTCATATTTACCCAATGGTTTTTCGGTCAGATCCCGGCATTCAACTTTAATGCCATTCTCTTCCAAAAAACTTTTTGCTTCCTCAGCTACCGGACTAGGATTACGATGAAAAAATCGTGCCCGTTTACTCATTATCCCTCCGGGGGAAATTACTTTAAGTGATTTAAAAAAAACTCATCGATCAAGGCTGGCAATATATAGATTTCAATGCTTATGGCAAGTTTTATTTGTAAAACCTACGCCCCTCGTTGCACTATAAATATCGGCCTTATAGTCTATTTCTTGAATATCGATCCGGCGGAACTAAACAACCGCCAGTATTAATAACGAAAGAGTTCTCGAATGGTTCAATTTCTTTTTAAAATAGATTAATTATTTATTCCCCTCAGAGCCGTTCAAAATGGCGCATGGCCACTCCGATCACTTCCTTACGGCAACGGCAATCCCATCACGCAGGGGCAAAATCGTCGTAAAGAAACGCTTATCGGCGTATAGCTGACGCGTGAATTTTCTAACTCCGCGGGTCGCTTTATCTTTATTCAAAGCATCAAAAACCTTGCCCGACCAGATCAGATTATCGGATATGAAAATCCCTCCGGGCCTCAATAAGCGAGCCGCATAATCAATCGTTTTGGGATAATCCTGCTTATCGATATCGTTTAAGATAATATCAAATTTGGTTTTTTGAGCCGCCGCAATCTCCAATGCGTCACCAACATAAAAATCGAACTTACTTTTTAGCTTACCCTTTTTGAAATAATCCAACGCTCTGGTTTTATTCTGCTCGTTCCCATCGGTCATAATAATTTTGCCCCCTCCACCGATAGCGAGTGAAAACCAGTAGGCGGAATATCCAAACCCGGAACCGAATTCAAGGATTTTTTTGGCCTTAAGAGTCAGAGCCGTTTGGTACAAGTACCGCCCAACTAATGGGCCGATGATTGGAAAACGGTTTTTGGCGGCATAACGTTCCATCGCCTGGAGCGTTTTATCCCGAGCCGGAATAACTCGGTGCAGGTAGCGGTCAATATCGGTAAATTCCATCGGTTACTCCTCACCTACAATCAAATATACAATGTCATCTTCGATCACCACCGGAAAACTCTTCAGGTTGGCCCAGGATTCATTCAGGCAGGCACCATTAGTGACATCAAATTTCCAACCGTGCATCGCACAGGTAACAATCGGTCCATCCGTTTTACTTCCTGCCAGCGAAGCTTTCATATGTTTGCAAGCCCCATCAATCCCATACAACTGTCCATCAATATTAAAAACAGCATACTTTTTTCCAAGATTGGTAACGCCAACCGACTTTCCCGGTTTGAGCTTGCTGATGCTGGCAATTTTTATTTTTTGTAAAATACTTTTACGCCTGCTCAATCTCTTCGTCATGCTTCAAGGCCTCTTTCCAATTCTTCTTGGGAGGCCTGATAACTTCAACAGAGTTGCCAGAAAACAGTACCAACCGATCAATAATCTGCTCAACCAGGAAATCGGGTGTCGAGGCTCCGGCTGTCAAACCAACCGTACCAATACCATCAAACCAGCTTTCGTCCAATTCGTCAGCATTGTTAAGCAAATAAGCCCGCCGGCAAATCGCCGCGGAGATATCGCGTAAACGGGTCGAATTGGCAGAACTGGGCGAGCCAACAACAAGCATCAACTCGACATCCGGGGCCAGATCAAAAACGGCCGATTGCCTCTGGGTGGTGGCGTTGCAGATAGTATTGAATATTTCGATTCCGGGAAACATCTTTTCTGCTTCGCGGCTAACTTCCTCAAACTCCTCAACCCCCGCCGTTGTTTGCGAGGTCAAAGCGTACTTACTACCATTTTTTTTGAGTGCTTGTAGTTGCCTCAGGTTTCCAACCAAAACGACTCGATCTGGTGGAGCCTGTCCCAAAACCCCGGTCGTTTCGTCATGATGCTCATCCCCAAAATGGATAATATGAAAATCATTATCGACCAATTTTTGGATGATGCGATGAATTCGAATCACCAGCGGACAGGTGGCATCAACGACCCGCAATCCTCGCTTAGTGGCATCATCAAACAGCTTGGGAGGTGCCCCATGAGCCGAGACAATCACCGTTCCAGGAGCGGCAACATCGACGGACGGGACCGATCCGACCCCTTCCCGTTTTAGACGATTTACAACCGCATCATTGTGGACAATTTCGTTAATGACGTTGACCGGTTGGGTTCCTTCATTGCCGGTCTCCTCGGCAATTTTAATCGCCCGTTTGACACCCATGCAAAACCCATAATAGCGAGCCAGCATTATCTTTTTTAATTCTATAGTCATGGCACGTTTTCCATTCAATAATCTAAAGTCTGATCATTGTACGAAATCATGGATAAAATAATGGTGTAAAATAGTCGAGTCGGTCAATTCCGGGTGAAAAGATGAAACAAGAATGTTCCCCTGGGACATCAAGACCGGATCTTTGTCACGAAACATCAACTGTTTGACCTGCTCCCCAATTCTGGTAACACGAGGGGCCCGGATAAATACCATATCAATTTTGTGGGACGATCCATTGACCGAAAAATTGGAACTAACCACAGCCGAATGAACCTGACGGCCATAACCATTACGATCGACATCAATGTCGATTCTTCCCAGAGTTTCAATGGAATCATCATTAACCCGTTTGGCCAAAAGAACCATACCGGCGCAGGTTCCCCACGCCGGTTTGGTTTGGATAAACTGTGTCAAAGCTGACTGCAATCCGAGGCGGACAATTAGATCGGCAAAAACGGTTGACTCTCCGCCAGGAATAATCAGTCGATCAATCTTATCAAAATCGGGTGCCGCCTTTATCTCCAGCCAGCTCTCCCCGATCCGATCCAGCATTTGGCTATGCTTCTGATAATCACCCTGAACGGCTAAAATACCGGTAACCGATGAAGCAGATTTCATCGCGTATGAAGCAGTTCTTCTTCGTCAATCGAAGAAACGCTGATCCCTTTCATACTGGACCCAAGACCGCGCGAAATCTCTACCAATTGAGCCGGTTTGTTATACTGAGCAACCGATGTCACGATCGCATGAGCCATCCGGGCCGGGTTCTCCGATTTGAAGATTCCGGAACCGACAAAAACCGATTCCGCCCCAAGCTGCATACATAACGAGGCATCAGCAGGAGTTGCAATACCACCGGCGGCAAAATTCGGTACCGGTAAGGTACCAAGTTCCGCCACCTGCTTGACCAATTCCAGAGGCGCAGCCAGTTCTTTGGCCATCGTTGGTAACATATCCGGACTG
>JAUUYJ010000036.1 GCA_030588275.1 Candidatus Zixiibacteriota bacterium
AAAGACTCGGTTAATTTTTCTTGATCGGCGGCAGTTTTGGGCTCAATCGCAACAGATATTACCGGCGCCGGGAAATCCATCAATTCTAACTGAATTGGTTGCTTACGATCACACAGAGTGTGTCCGGTGGCCGTTTTGCGGAAACCAACGATAGCAACGATCTCACCAGTACCAGCCTGCTGAACATCTTCTCGCTTGTTGGCGTGCATTCTTAGAATCCGAGCAACCCGCTCTTTCACGCCAGTATTGGCGTTAAAGATATAAGTACCTGCCTTAATAATACCGGAATATATCCGAACATAGGTCAATCGACCAACGTGAGGATCAGACATAATTTTAAAAGCAAGGGCACTCATAGGTTCATTTTCATCCGCTTTACGTTCAACCACTTTTGTAGAGCCGGGAATATGTCCTGTTATTGAAGGTTTGTCAAGCGGAGAAGGAAGAAAATCTACAATTGCGTCAAGAAGCCCCTGAACACCGATATTCCTGAAGGAGGAACCACACAAGACCGGTACCAGCGAAAGCTCCAAACAGGCTCGGCGGATGGCGGAAATTATTTCAGATTTCTCAATCGACTCATCAGACAAGAATTTTTCAAGCAGTTTATCGTCGTATTCAGAAAGAGATTCAAGTAACTTTTCACGATAGAGGCGAGCCTCTACCAGCATATCATCGGGGACCGGCATAATATCAAACTCAACGCCGTCCGTCTCAGATTTATGAACCAAATACTCCATTGAGATCAAATCGATAATACCGGTAAACAGGTCCCCTTCGCCTGCCGGAATCTGAACAGCCACGGCGTTAGCGTCAAGTTTTCCATGGATATGCTCAATCGCGTTTTTAAAATCGGCTCCGACCCTATCCATCTTATTAATATAGCAAATCCGGGGAACGTGGTACTTGTCGGCCTGATGCCAGACCGTCTCCGACTGCGGCTCGACTCCGCCAACGGCACATAAAATTGCCACAGCTCCATCAAGAACGCGCAGAGACCTTTCGACCTCAACAGTAAAATCTACATGACCGGGGGTATCAATTATATTTATGGTAGTATCGCCCCAAAAGGTTGTCGTCGCGGCTGAAGTAATTGTTATACCGCGCTCTTTCTCCTGATCCATCCAGTCCATCGTAGCCGCACCGTCGTCAACCTCACCGATCCGATGCGTTTTTCCGGTATAGAACAGGATACGCTCAGTCGTCGTCGTCTTACCGGCGTCGATATGAGCCATAATACCTATATTACGGACGTTATTTAAAGATACTTTGCTCGACATAATTGACCTACTACCACAACGCGCGCCTTGGTGGCAGAACCAGTCTCACGCGACAACAGCAGGTTAGTCGGCAAGTTAGAGTACTGCGTGGGAACACCTGAACCCGGTTAATGTCCGGTAGAAACTTAAAACCGGACGGGAATCAGGAGACTACCATCGGAAATGCGCAAAAGCCTTATTAGCTTCCGCCATCTTGTGGGTGTCTTCCTTTTTCTTTATGGAAGCTCCTTCACTGTTTGCCGCCGCCAAAAGTTCGGCGGCAAGTTTTTCTGCCATAGTTTTCTCAGAGCGAGACCGAGAAAAACTGATTAACCAGCGAATCGCCAATGCTACCCGACGATTTGCCCTGACTTCGATCGGAACCTGATAGGTCGCTCCACCAACGCGGCGGGACTTGACCTCAAGGACCGGCTTGACGTTATTCAACGCCTTATGAAAAGTCTCTATACCAGGATTACCGCTTTTATCCTCGCAAATATCAATTGCCCGATACAAAATGCCTTCGGCAGTTGATTTTTTGCCCTGTAACATTAGACTCCCGACAAACTGGCTGACAACTAAATCGCCATATTTAAAGTCGGGCATTCTTTCTCTTTTTTCTGCCGCTTTTCTACGAGGCATAAAACAAATTCTCCAACTGGCTTATTTGCCCTTTTTGGGGCGTTTAGTTCCATACTTTGAACGACTGCATGTTCGGTCGGCAACACCGGATGTATCCATCGCGCCACGAATGACATGATAACGGACACCCGGTAAATCCTTCACTCGCCCACCTCTGATAAGAACGATTGAGTGCTCCTGAAGATTGTGCCCTTCGCCAGGAATATAGGCGGTAACTTCCATCTGATTGGTCAGGCGGACACGAGCAACCTTACGCAGAGCGGAATTCGGCTTCTTCGGGGTCGAGGTATATACACGAGTGCAAACACCGCGTCTCTGTGGGCAACTTTTCAAAGCCGGAGTATTAGTCGTCTCCGTTATTGTTTTTCGTCCTTTTCTGATCAACTGACTAATTGTTGGCACATCGACTCCTTACAATTTATTACTTCTAATCAAAATCTGCAAATAGCTTCAGAATATATACTTACTCTGTCGGTAAGTCAAGCGTTTTTTAAAACAAATCGCCGACAGATTCTTCTTCAGCCACAACCTCTTCCAATGGTTCGTCATCAGCATCAATCTCAATCGCCCGGTACTTTTCAACACCGGTTCCAGCCGGAATAAGCTGGCCAATAATGACGTTTTCCTTGAGTCCCTGGAGTAAATCGGTTTTTCCAGTAACAGCTGCCTCGGTTAAAACGCGGGTTGTTTCCTGGAATGAGGCGGCCGAGATAAAGCTCTCGGTCGAAAGTGAGGCTTTGGTAATTCCCAAAAGAAGCGGCTCAAATGTAGCCGGTTCTCCACCTTCTGCAATAACCCGATCGTTTTCGGCAAAGAACTTCAAACGATCAACCTGCTCACCTTCAAGATAGGTCGTATCACCGACATCTTCAACCCGGACCTTTTGGAGCATCTGGCGTACGATAACCTCAATATGCTTATCGTTAATCTTAACACCCTGAAGGCGGTAAACCTCCTGGATCTCATTTACCAGATATTCCTGCACATCGCCAACCCCTTTAATACCCAGGATATCATGGGGGTCAATCGAGCCTTCGCACATCCGGTCGCCGGCTAAAACCCGGTCCCCTTCATGGACGTGAAGATGCTTACCATGAGGAATCAAATACTCTTCCGTCTCATCGGCGTCACCTTCAACAAAAACCTGTTGCTGACCACGAACAATTTTACCAAACTTCACCGTTCCGTCAAGCTCAGAAACAACGGACGGATCGTGTGGCCGACGAGCTTCAAAAAGCTCCGCCACTCGAGGCAGTCCACCGGTAATATCACGTGTCTTGGACATCCCTCGCGCAATCTTCACCAATACGGAACCAGCTTCAACCTTCTCTCCATCGGTGACCCGTAGGTTAGCACCGGTCGGCAGGCGATAGCTGGCCAACTCTTCTCCCTTAGGATCAAGAATCACCATTGAAGGGAAGAGAGTTTTTTCTTTGGTATCGATAATAACCGGTTGTCTTTGACCGGTGTTTTCATCAATCTCCTCGCGAACCGAGACATCAGGGATAATATCCTTAAACTTAATTTTACCGGCCGCTTCGGTGATAATAACATTCGAGTAAGGATCCCATGAAAACAGAACCGCATCCTTTTCGACCAATTTATTATTTTTGGCAAACAGTTCAGCTCCGTAAGGAACCTTGTAACGGCCCCGCATCCGATCACTTTCATCCAGAATCTGGATCTCACCGTTACGGTTTTTCACTACCCGGCTACCATCGGTCCGCTTAATTGTTTTGACATTTATAAATTTAATCTTACCGGCATATTTCGACTTCGCCTGAGACTGACCAATAATCTGTTCAGCCGTTCCACCGATGTGGAAGGTTCTCAAAGTCAGCTGGGTCCCTGGTTCACCGATTGATTGAGCCGCGATAACGCCAGCCGCCTCACCGATATTCACCATCTTTTTTGTCCCCAGATTACGACCATAACAGTACGAGCAGACACCTCGTTTAGATTCGCACGTTAACACCGAACGAATCGTAACCATTTCAACTCCGGCTTCTTCAATCACCTCGGCATCGGTTTCACGAATTTCAGCCCCAGCCTCGACCAAGACATCCTCGGTGATCGGATCAAAGACATCGTCCAGAGAAACTCGACCCAAAATACGGTCACCCAGAGATTCGATCACCTCTTCCCCATCTTTCAGGGCGAAAGTGTCAATTCCAAGAATCGTTCCACAGTCAACTTCATTGATAATGACATCCTGAGCCACATCAACCAATCGACGTGTTAGGTAACCGGCATCAGCCGTCTTCAAAGCGGTATCGGCCAAACCTTTTCGGGAACCGTGAGTGGAGATAAAGTACTCCAAAACCGATAACCCTTCACGGAAATTAGCAGTAATCGGATTTTCAATAATTTCTCCGACCCCACCGGTAATCTTTTTCTGGGGCTTGGCCATCAGACCACGCATCCCGGCCAACTGGCGAATCTGTTCTTTGGAACCACGCGCTCCGGAATCGGCCATCATAAAGACCGGATTGAATCCACCCTTATCAGTCGACAACTTATCAAACATAACCTCGGCTACTTCTGAGGTCGTCCGCGTCCAGGTATCGATAATCTTATTGTAACGTTCACCAAAAGAGATGACACCCTTCAGATACTGCTTCTGGATTTTGCCAACCTCTTTTTCAGCCTTCTTGATCAACTCATCCTTTTCCTTCGGAACGATCAGATCATCAACCGAAACGGTGGTACCGGACCGGGTAGCCCATTTGAAACCGAGTGCTTTCAACTGATCCAGAAGATAGACGGTGGTGGTTTGTCCGAGCTCGTGATAGCAATCAGAAACCAACCCTTCGATTTTACCCTTAGTTGCCAAATCATTCCAGAACCGAAGCTTCTCTGGCAAAATTTGATTAAAAATAACCCGCCCGGCGGTCGTTTCAATGAGTGCACCCCGGAAACGAACCTTTATCTTGGCATGGGTATCAATTTGATCATGACTATGCGCCATGATCACTTCATCAAAATCGCAGAATACTTTCCCAACCCCTTTGCCCTTAAGGGCAATTTTGGTCAGGTAATAACAACCCAAGACAATATCCTGAGAAGGAATAGCAATTGGCCGGCCCGATGATGGAACCAAAATATTGTTGGTTGAGAGCATCAAAATCCGGGCTTCCAACTGTGCCTCAAAAGATAACGGAACATGAACAGCCATCTGATCACCATCAAAATCAGCGTTAAAAGCGGCACAGACCAACGGGTGCAGTTTCAGCGCTTTTCCCTCGACCAACCGAGGGTAAAAGGCCTGAATACCGAGCCGGTGAAGGGTTGGGGCGCGGTTGAGCATAATCGGATGATCCTCAATAATCTCCTCAAGGATATCCCAAACCTCAGGCCGCTCCCGCTCAACCAATCTCTTGGCCGACTTGACCGATTGCACATAGCCTTTTTCTTCAAGCTTCATTATGATAAACGGCTTAAACAGCTCCAGTGCCATATTTTTGGGCAGACCGCATTGGTGCAACTTAAGTTCCGGACCGACGACAATCACCGAACGACCGGAATAATCAACCCGCTTACCCAAAAGGTTCTGGCGGAATCGACCCTGCTTACCCTTAAGAAGATCGGACAAAGATTTCAAAGGACGCTTGGAATCGCCCCGAACCGAATGAGTCCGACGACCATTATCAAACAAAGCATCAACCGCTTCCTGAAGCATCCGCTTTTCGTTACGCAGAATTACTTCAGGAGCCTGAATATCAATAAGTTTTTTTAGACGATTATTACGGTTTATCACCCGGCGATAAAGGTCATTCAGATCGGAAGTCGCAAAACGCCCTCCTTCGAGCGGAACCAAAGGACGCAGATCGGGAGGAATAATCGGAATAACGGTCATAACCATCCATTCCGGACGGTTACCGGAGTGACGGAAACCTTCGATGACCTTAAGCCGTTTGAGAGCATCTTTCTTGCGCTGGACCGAAGTTTCATTTTTAATCTGGACACGCAGTTCGGCGGCGATCTCTTCCAGATTCATTTCAGCCATGATCCGCTGAACCGACGGCGCTCCCATGCCAGCTTCAAAATCTTTGCCGGCTTCATTGAGCTCGTCGTACTCTTCTTCGGTGATAATCTCGCCCACTTTGAACGATGTATTACCGGGATTTATAATAACATAATTTTCGTAATAGAGAACCTTTTCCAATTCTCGAACCGAGAGGTCAACTAAGTTACCAATCCGTGAAGGGAGCGATTTAAAATACCAGATATGAGAAACCGGGACGGCCAGTTCAATATGACCCATCCGTTCGCGACGCACCTTGGCCTGAGTTACCTCAACACCACAGCGATCACACACAATCCCTCGGAAACGAATCCGCTTATATTTGCCGCAATTACATTCCCAGTCCTTAACCGGACCAAAAATACGCTCGCAAAAAAGTCCATTGCGTTCCGGTTTAAAAGAGCGGTAATTAATTGTCTCCGGCTTGGTTACCTCACCGTACGACCAGGACATGATCACATCGGGTGAGGCCAGTTTTATCTGTATAGCCTTGAAATTTGGAGTCTTCTTCTGCATTTTTCCAGCAACGTTAAGCACAAGATTATTCCTTTATTAAAGACCCAAAGGTCATTCTTTTTCCATCAAGGTGACATCCAGACCTAATGCCTGAAGCTCCTTAACCAATACGTTAAACGATTCCGGAATTCCCGGTTCGGGTGGATTTTCACCCTTAACGATTGATTCGTAAATCTTGCTACGCCCGGCCACGTCATCCGATTTGACCGTTAACATTTCCTGCAAAGCATAAGCGGCACCGTACGCTTCCAGCGCCCAAACTTCCATTTCACCGAAGCGCTGACCACCGAATTGAGCCTTACCACCCAGAGGTTGTTGTGTCACCAAAGAGTATGGTCCAATCGAGCGGGCATGAATCTTATTATCCACCAAATGGGACAGCTTCAACATGTAGATGTAGCCGACGGTGATACGATTATCAAAGCGATCTCCGGTCCGACCATCATACAACCAGGTCTTCCCATCGATATCAAGCTTGGCCTCTTTTAAGGCGGCATGAACATCATCCAGGCTGGCACCATCAAAAACCGGAGTGGCATAATGCAAGCCCAGCTTATGAGCCGCCATTCCAAGATGCGTTTCCAACAGCTGACCAACGTTCATTCGAGAAGGAACACCCAACGGATTTAGAATAATATCAATCGGCGTCCCATCTTCCATATAGGGCATATCTTCAGTCGGAACGATCCGGGAAACGACACCTTTATTACCATGTCGTCCGGCCATCTTATCGCCGACCGAAACCTTCCGTTTGATCGCCACCAAAACCTTGACCAACTGCTTGACACCAGGAGTCAGCTCCGCTCCCCGCTCAACCTTGTCGATTTCAACTTCCATCTCAGCACGTTTGGCGGCCAACAGGGTTGAAGCTTCGGCAACAATCTTATCAATCTTCTTACTTAGAGCAGAATCAGATGCGAATCCATCCGGAGCGATGACCATATCAAAGTCAAACTCCACCAGATTCTCCATCTTATATTTATGTCCGGCCCGAATGATAACCGAGTTATCGACAATCGACCGAACCGTATTGGCCGCTTTGCCATCGAGCATCTCCCCCAACCGTTTGTTACGGTGGGCGGCGATATCCAAAAAGAGCTTGTTATAATTTTTCCGCAAACGGGCAATACTTTGCTTCTCATATTTCTTCGACTCGTCCGACCGTTCCTTACGGGTGAACACTTTGGTGTCAATGACCGTCCCCCGCATTCCAGGCGGAGCCTTCATCGAAGCATCCCGAACATCTCCGGCTTTTTCGCCAAAGATTGTCCTAAGCAAACGCTCTTCGGGAGATAGCTCGGTTTCACCCTTTGGCGTCACCTTACCAACTAAAATATCGCCCGCCTCAACTTCTGCACCGGTCCGGATAATACCATTTTCATCCAAGTTAAGCAGAGCATCTTCAGAAACGTTGGGAATTTCACGAGTGATTTCTTCCGCCCCACGCTTGGTATCCCGAACCTGCAATTCAAACTCTTCGACATGAATTGAGGTAAAGATATCTTCGGTAATAAGGCGCTCCGATAAAATAATCGCATCCTCAAAATTGTATCCAAGCCAGGGCATAAAAGCGACCAGAACATTGGTTCCCAAGGCTAATTCACCCCGGTCGGTAGCCGGGCCATCAGCAATAATGTTCCCCGCTTCAACCTGATCTCCGACCTCAACAATCGGCCGTTGATTAATGCACGTATCCTGATTCGACCGCATAAATTTTGAAAGTTCGTAGGTGTCATCTTCATAGAAGCCGAGTTCGTCCGCTTTCGCCTTGACGTTGGGACGGACCACGATCTCGGTTGAATCAACATACATCACTTCACCCGAGCGACGGGCCGTTACCGAAACGCCGGCATCAGTTGCCGCCTTCTTTTCCATTCCGGTACCAACGTACGGAGCATCGGTTCTAAGAAGCGGCACTCCCTGACGTTGCATGTTCGAACCCATCAAGGCTCGGTTGGCATCATCATGTTCCAGGAAAGGAATCAAAGCGGCCGCGACCGAAACCAACTGGTTTGGCGAAACGTCCATATATTCCACTTCAGATGCCGGCACAATGGGATAATCATCCCGCAAACGGGTTACGATATTATCTTCAATAAACCGCCCATTTTTGTCCAATGGCTCATTAGCCTGAGCGATACTATGGCGATCCTCTTCATCGGCGGTCAAGTATTCAATCCCACCGGTCCATTTACCCTTTTTGAACTTTCGATAGGGAGTCTCGATAAAGCCATATCGATTAATTCTGGCATAGGTAGCCAACGACGCAATCAAACCGATATTCGGCCCTTCCGGAGTTTCCACCGGACAGAGTCGGCCATAATGAGTATGATGCACATCCCGTACCTCAAACCCGGCCCGTTCACGCGTCAAACCACCCGGGCCGAGGGCTGATAAACGCCGCTTGTGCGTCAATTCAGACAGCGGATTGGTCTGATCCATAAACTGTGATAATTGCGATGATCCGAAAAAGGTTTCGATGACAGAAGAGACCGTGCGAGCATTAACCAATGACTGCGGGGTTATCTGATCGTCACTCTTGAGGCTCATCCGTTCGCGAATATTGCGGGCCACCCGAGACAGTCCAACCGAAAACAGATTGGACAGGAGTTCTCCAACGGTGCGCGCCCGACGGTTGCCCAGATGATCAATATCATCGACAAATCCGATTCCATTACGCAGGTCAACTAAAGTCCCAATGATGCTGACAAAATCTTTATTATCCAAAGTAGTGTGCTCAAGAGGGATATCAAGGTTGAGCCGGTTGTTAATCATATACCGACCAACTTCACCCAGATCATACCTTTTTTCATTAAAGAACAGCTTTTCCAGAAGTGACTCGGCCATCTCAATCGTCGGCGGCTCACCCGGCCGCATCAACGAATATATTTTGGAAAGAGCTTCCTCCCGATTTGTCGTCGGGTCTTTGGCCAGAGTATTGATTATTACATAAGCTTTTCGCTTTTCATCGACCAGAACAACCTTGAGGCTCTTAACCTTCAAATCCTTGATAGCGTCAAGATGCTTTTCGGTGACCAGCTCTCCGGCGGTAATAACAACCTCACCAGACTCTTCATCAACAATCGACTCAGCGGCAAAATGACCGATCGGATCACCCGCTTTTTTACCCACCAGACTAATCTTAGTGATATCGTGAAACAGTTCAAGAATCTCTTCGTTGCTGGAATAACCGATCGCCCGGAGAAGCCCGGTTGCATGTAACTTCCGACGAGAATCGATATGAACAAACATAACGTCGTTGATATCGGTATTAAACTCAACCCAACTACCGCGATACGGAATGATCCGGGATGAGAAAAGCGGTTTGCCATTGGCATGAACCGACTCATTAAAAAAGACGCCCGGAGAACGATGCAATTGCGATACGATGACCCGCTCGGAACCATTGACAACAAAGGTCCCTCGGTCAGTTATCGCAGGAAACTCGCCAAGATAAACATCCTGTTCAATAATATCTTTGACCTGCTTATCATCCCCCTCACCCTCACGGCTGATCAAACGCATCGTAGCCTTAAGAGGAGCGGCAAAGGTCATATTTCGCTCACGGCACTCTCGGATCGAATACCTCTTGGTACCGAGATGGTACTTAACAAACTCAATGGTAAAATTCTCCCGAATATCAGAGACAGGAAATATTTCGGAAAAAATCATCTGGAGCCCGTGACGCTCGCGCTTTTCGGGATCGACATTCGCCTGCAAAAATTCGTGATACGATTTCAACTGAATGTCGAGCAAATTTGGCAACTCCACGCCAATGGGGATCTTGCCAAAACTGACACGCTCTATCGGTTTTAGTCTAGCCAAAAGGGAATCCTTCCCATAAACAGATACACCGCAACTCGATACACCGAGGGCATCTCACTGCGGCGAAAAGTTAATAGACGATTCTGATGTAAATACCTGAAAGTCAATTCTTTTTAACTCTACCTACGGTTAAGAGTTCACTTTTTGAACCTCAGGTACTGCCAACGCTTCAACCCGGTAAATTCGCACTCCCCCCTGTGGGACAAGAAATGCTGATCGGGTAATACTCCCGCTCCATATTGATGAGAGCGGGAATTGTTTACTTAATCTCGACCTGGGCACCGACTTCCTGCAACTTATCGCGGACAGCCTCGGCCTCTTCTTTTGAGATACCTTCTTTGACTTTGCTCGGAGCATCGTCAACAACCGCTTTGGCTTCTTTCAACCCAAGACCGGTAATCTCGCGTACTGCCTTGATCACCTGAATCTTCTTGTCACCAATCGATTGCAACTCAACAAAAAACTCAGTCTGTTCTGCCTCAGCCGCTTCGCCACCACCAGCTGGTGCCGCCATGGCAACCGGAGCCGCCGCCGTCACACCAAATTCATCCTGCAATGCGGTGGAAAACTCAGACAGCTCTAAAACAGTGAGAACCTTAACGTCCTCTACCAGTTTGGCAACTTTTTCACTCACCTCAGACACGATTGTATCCTTTCGCTTAAACAGTTTCTTTTATCATTGGTTCCCGTCACATTCCGTCACCGCCAGGCGGCCATAATCAAAAAACGAGAAAATCAGGAACCATTTTGGCCGTCATCTATATCAAATTATTCTGATTCACCTTTTTGCTCAACTAAAGCATCAATAGTTCCAACCAGTTCTCTTATTATTCCGTCCAAAGTGCCAACGAAATTAACGATTGGACCTTCAACCGAAGCAACCAACTGC
Source organism: Candidatus Zixiibacteriota bacterium (assembly GCA_030588275.1). GTDB lineage: Bacteria > Zixibacteria > MSB-5A5 > GN15 > JAAZOE01 > JAUUYJ01. Next base: position 11,156 of record JAUUYJ010000036.1, read on the forward strand.
GAGAGCAAAATATCCCGAGGCGGAAGCTTAGCCATTTTTTCAATATCAACGCCAGGGAAAAACTGATTGTCAACGTAGAATGCCTTGACTTCCGGCTTTTTAATTTTGTCATATTCCTTATAGGCGTCATACAAAATCTTGGCCGGAACATTCGGATCGGCATCAGAGAAAGCAACCGCCGTCGGTCCGTTGAAGAATTCATCCATCCCTTCATATCCGGCCCCTTTGGCCGCCAGACTTAAGAGAGTATTTTTGGCGACAATTAATTTAATACCGTTGTCACGCAAATCTTTCCGCAGTTTCGTTATCTGGGCCACATCCAAACCGGCATAATCGGTCAAATAAATATTGCTCGCACCCGAGAACCGTTCCTGCAGATCGGCCACCATATCTTTTTTCGCTTGTGTAGGCATTACGGTTCCTTTCTACTTCTTCAACTGCGCCAGGATCGCAACATGATCCAGCTTTAGTCCAACACCCATGGTGGAACTGATCGAGGCACTCTTTATATAGGCACCCTTGGCGGCGGCCGGTTTTGCCCGGACGATAGCATCAAGAAAAGCCAAACTATTTTCAACTAACTGATTAGAGTCAAAAGAGGTCTTACCGATGGTTGAGGACAACCCGCCCTGCTTATCAACTCGGAATTCAATCTTACCTGCCTTCAGCTCAGTAACCGCCTTAGAAACATCCATCGTAACCGTACCGGATTTCGGATTAGGCATCATACCACGCGGACCAAGCACTTTACCCAGCCGCCCAATCTTGCCCATCATATCCGGTGTAGCCACAACGACATCAAAGTCAAACCAGCCACCCTGAATTTTTTTAACCTCTTCATCACCACCGATATAATCGGCACCCGCTTCACGAGCCTCGGTCTCTTTTTCACCCTGAGCAAAAACGATCACCTTGATCGACTTGCCGGTACCATGAGGAAGAGAAACCGTACCTCGGACAATCTGGTCAGCATGACGCGGATCGACACCCAACTTAAGGTTGATATCAACCGATTCGTCAAACTTGGCAAACTTGGTTTCTAGGATAAAATCAACCGACTCCTGAAGAGGATACTGCTTGAATCGATCGAGCTTTTCACTCGCACTACGATAATTTTTTGATCTTTTCACGTTATCTCTTTCTCCCTAAGCACCCTGAAAATGGCCCATAGGTTCAATCGAAAATGTTTTAGCCTTCTACGTCAACACCCATACTACGACAGGTGCCCTCAATAATTTTTACGGCCGAGTCCATATCGGAGGCATTCAGATCAACCATCTTTAATGTGGCAATCTCCTCCAACTGCGCCCGGTTAATAACTCCAACCTTATCCCGATTAGGCTCACCGGAACCTTTGCCCAAGCCGATCGCTTTTTTAATCAGCACTGCCGCCGGCGGAGTCTTGGTAATAAAGAGGAAAGACTTGTCGGTAAAGACGGTGATGACAACCGGAATAATAAGCCCGGTATCCTTCTTGGTCCGAGCATTAAAAGCTTTGCAGAATTCCATAATATTGACGCCATGCTGGCCGAGAGCCGGACCAACCGGCGGAGCCGGGTTAGCATTTCCAGCCGGAATCTGGAGCTTAATATATGTACTAATCTTCTTGGCCACGTCAACTTACTCCTTAAAATATCTTTAGCTATTACCCTTAACCGATTCAACCTGCAAAAAATCAAGCTCCACCGGAGTGGGACGTCCAAATATTGAAACCATCACCTTAACTTTTTTCCGCTCCATATTCACTTCCGAAACAAATCCGGCAAAATCGGCAAACGGACCGTCAATAACTTTGACCTGGTCGCCAGCCAAGAACGGAATATCGGTAATCTCTGCTTCGCGAGTTTGGTCAACCTGCCCCATGATCCGATTGACCTCTTCCTGCTTGAGCGGTTGCGGCTTTCCCTTGGAACCGACAAAATTGGTAATCCCAGGGGTTGACACAACCAAATTCTGCGTCATCTTATTGAGTTCAACTTCAACCAAAATATAGCTGGGCAAAAACTTCTTGGTTGAGGTTGACCGCTTACCATTTTTCATCTCGGTAACCTGCTCGGTCGGAATCAACACTTCGCCAAATTTTCCTTCAACTCCAGCCTGCTCAACAGCCGACTCAAGATACCTCTTAGCCTTCTGCTCGTGACCAGAATAGGTATGTACAGCGTACCAACTTAAACTCATATTAAACCACCGGCTCGGTTAAAAAACCGACCGGACCCCCAAGTCCAGAATGGCGTCCACGAAACCGATAAAGATCGAAACAATCAGAGAGACAATCACCACAACAGTAGTTGATCCTTTAACCTCTTGCTTCGACGGCCAGGTAACTTTGACCAACTCGACACGGACTTCTCTAATAAACTTGACTATCTTTTCCACATGCACACCTATATTTAGCAGGCCAGGAGGGAATCGAACCCCCAACCGCCGGTTTTGGAGACCGGAACTCTGCCAAATTGAGCTACTGGCCTCTATCTTTTAATACGGCTTCGGGTCAATTTCATCCTCAACCGTTAATTTACTCAATGACCTCAGAGATAACGCCAGCGCCGACGGTCCGACC
>JAUUYJ010000205.1 GCA_030588275.1 Candidatus Zixiibacteriota bacterium
GTCGATATGCTCTGCTGGAAACAGAGAGGAAGCATAATCCCAACTATTGGTCTTACCAATAAATGCCGTCGGTACAAAAAGAATCGGCGTAATACCCTCTCTGCACAATTGATGCAAAATATCGATATTCTCTTTATATCCATCATCAAAGGTTAAGGCAACAGTTTGTGGTGAGGGTGCGGTATGAGGTAAGCATTCTGGTGAATTAGACTCAGACCAAAAGGTTACATTTAGATTTTTAAAGAGATTTATCAGGCCGAAGAAATTGTCCGGCCTGATACTGTTTATTCCGGGGCAACGTCCCCTTGAGGTTTGATGAAAAGCCAATATTTTGGCATTACCAAACATAGCCTCAACTTATTTTGGTCTCAATCCGATCAATCTGTTTTTGATCAAACGGCCCCAGCGTACAGATCGACAGATATTTTTCGTCAAATATTTGACGGGCCACATCCTGAATCTGCTTCGCCGTAATGCCATCAATATATTCGCAGGTCTCATCCAGGCTAACATAACGACCCAGCATCAACTCCTGGCGAGCCAGACGATTCATACGATTATGGGTCGATTCCATCGAGAGTACCAAATTCCCCTTAAGCTGATCTCGAACACGCGTCAGCTCGGTTGGGGTCAAGAGGCGTTTTTTGAGACGTTTCAATTCTTTGAAAACCAAATGCGAAGCCTGCTCGACATGTTTTTTGTCCGATCCAAAATAGACACAAAACTGACCACAATCTTTAAAAAATTCCTGATAGCTGTAGATCGTATAGCACAGTCCGGCATCTTCCCGGACCGTCTGAAACAGGCGAGAAGACATTCCGCCAGACAACAAGGTGTTTATCCCCATGAGTGCAAAGCGGTTCTGATCGGAATAACCGATACTGGGGAAAGCAATACAAACGTGCGTTTGTTGCGTGTCGTTAACGTAAGCCTTTTTTAAGGCGACCGACTGCTCCGGTATCGCTTTGTCAACATCATTGCTTCCGACAGACCAGTCAAACGATTTACGCACCATCTGAACCAACTTCCGATGCGAAACATCTCCGGTAGCGGCAACAACAATATTCTGGCTGTTGTAGTTACTGTTAATGTAACCCAGGACTTGCTTTCTGGTCATTGAGCTAACCGTCTCGGCGTTCCCCATAATAGGGTTACCCAAAGCATGCTTGGCCCAAACCTGAGATGCTATAAGATCATGAATATACTCACCCGGCGAATCGGCTACATCCTTGATCTCCTCTAAGATAACCGCCTTCTCTTTTTTCAGATCATTCGGTTTAAAAGTAGAGTCGGTCAAAATATCACCTAAAATATCAATCGCGCGAGGCAGGTAGCTACTCATTATTCGGGCATAATAGCAGGTCTGTTCGCGTGAAGTGAAGGCGTTAATTGAACCACCCACCTCTTCAAGCGACCGAGCAATTTCGAGGGCACCCATATTCTTGGTGCCCTTGAAATGCATATGCTCAATAAAATGTGAGATACCGTTGATACTATCCGGTTCGTTTCGCGAACCGACGTCAATCCAAACACCGATAGATACCGAACGAACCGATGAGATTCGTTCGGTAATTACTCTAACGCCGTTTCGTAACCTGGTTTTTTGGACGTCGTTTTCCACCTCTGACTCCTACCTCCTGCGACCGGATGGACGAGAAGAACCACGCGAACTACTGCTACGCGGTGGGCGGGGTGGTGGCGGAACATATCCTTCGGGAACCGGCAACAAAGCCTTCATCGAAAGCCGGACTTTTCCATCGCCGTCAACGTTGCTGCACTTGACCGCAATCGAATCACCCATCTTAAGGACATCTTCGACCTTATTGACCCGCTCGTATGAGATCTCAGAGATATGAACCAAACCGTCGGTACCCGGAAGGATCTCGACAAAGGCACCAAAATCGGTGATGCGCCGGACGGTACCCATATACTCCTTACCGACCTCAGCCTCTTCGACGATAGCCAAAACCATCGCGCGAGCCGCTTCACCAGCCGCCGCTTCGACCGATGCGATCGAAACTGTGCCATCATCTTCGATGTCAACTTTGGCTCCGGTCTCTTCGACGATACCGCGAATGTTTTTGCCGCCTGGTCCAATGACCGCGCCAATTTTCTCAGGATTGATCTTGATCGTAATGATTCGAGGTGCATAATCAGACAGATCTTCGCGAGGTTTTTCAAGCGCCTTATTCATCTCACCCAATATATGAATCCGGGCAGTCCGAGCTTTGTCTAAGGCCATCTGCATTGTGGCCAGATCAAGACCTTTGATTTTGATATCCATCTGGAGAGCAGTAATACCCTCAGAGGTACCGGTCACCTTGAAGTCCATATCTCCAAAGTGATCTTCATCACCTAAGATATCGGTTAAGACGGCAACCTTATCACCATCTTTGATCAAGCCCATAGCAATACCAGCCACTGGCGATTTGATCGGAACGCCACCATCCATCAGGGCTAATGAACCACCGCAGACGGAGGCCATTGACGAGGAACCGTTTGATTCCATGATATCTGAGACGATACGGATGGTATAAGGAAAGCGATCACCAACCGGAATAACCGGGTTGATGGCCCGCTCGGCCAACGCACCATGTCCGACTTCGCGACGACCAACACCACGCATCGGGCGTACTTCTCCGACCGATGAGGGGGGGAAATTATAATGAAGCATATATGACTTGGTTGACTCACCTTCCAGCTCATCCAACCGTTGTTCGTCAACTTTGGTGCCCAAAGTAGCCACAACCAGAGCCTGCGTTTGACCACGAGTAAACAAGGCCGAACCGTGGGCCCGGGGCAAAATTCCGACTTCACATGAGATATCGCGCACATCATCAAAACCACGTCCATCAAGACGACGGTTTTCATCAAGTGCCATGCGACGCATTTCGGCATTATCCAGATCGTGGATACGATTCTTGATAGCACCAATATCATCAGGGAACTGCTCGGCAAGTTGTTCACAGATGTCATCTTTTAATGCATACTTAGCATCTGCCCGTTCATCTTTGGTTTGAATAGTATTAGCCTCTTTGAGACGATCACCCAAAAGTTCATCCACTTTTGAAATCAGATCGGCATTAACTTCAGGTTGGGTGTACTCTTTTTTGGTCTTTCCACAAGTATCCCGCAACTCTTTGATCTTGTCGGTCACCAGCTTAATTTGTTCGTGACCGAATTTCAAGGCGGCAACCAAATCGGCTTCAACCACCTCAGAAGCACCACCCTCAACCATCGTGATTGATTCTTCGGTGCCAGCCATGATGATATCAATATCGCTTTCATCTCTTATGGACAACACTGGATTGACGACAAATTCACCATCAATGCGACCAACCCGAACCGAAGCCAAGATCGCTTCAAACGGTATCTCTGATATTGCCAACGCGGCAGCAGTACCGACAAAGCTCATAACGTCAGTATCATTTTCCTTGTCGTGCGACAAGACGTTGATCAAGACCTGAGTCTCATACCGGTAATTATCCGGAAACATCGGACGGATCGGACGATCAATCAAACGACAGGTTAAAATCTCTTTTTCCGAAGGACGTCCTTCCCGCTTGAAAAATCCACCCGGGATTTTCCCGGCGGCATAAGATTTCTCGCGATAATCGACAGACAACGGCAAAAAATCCCGATCGATCGGGTTGCGACTGGTGCAGACCGTAGCCAGGACCATCGAATCGCCATAGCGAACCATCACTGCTCCATGAGCCAGCTTGGCCATCCGGCCGGTTTCCAATATTAATGTTCTTCCGCCAATTTCTACTTCTACTCTGTTTACCATTTACCTTACTTTCCTTTCCTCAGCGACGCAGGCCGAGTTCAACAATCAACTGTCGATAGCTTACGACATCGCTCTTGATCAAATAATCCAGCATCCTGCGACGCTGGCCGACCAGTTTCAATAGTCCGCGCCGTGAGTGAAAATCCTTTTTGTGGGCCTTAAGATGCCCGGTGAGATGCGTAATTCGCTCTGACAACAGAGCAATCTGAACTTCTGGAGATCCCGTATCACCATCATGCAACTTATGATGATCAATGATCTCTTTCTTTTTGTCCTTACTTGTAGGCACTGTGACTCTCCTCTATTACTAATTTAACAATCTTAATATTTGCTTTTTATCGTCGGCTATTTTGGCCGATAGCTTTTCTTCAGAATCAAACCGCTGATTCTCCCGAATATACCATTGCGGATACAAAGTTACAACCTCTCCATAGATATCTTCATCAAAATCGAACAGGTTGGCTTCGACCGAAACAGCCTTTTCGGGGTTCAACATATTGACCCCAATAAACATCATTCCTCGGTACATCCGGTTTCTGACTCTGGCTGTACAGGAATAGACCCCCCGAGCCGGCAATAACTTGCGCGCCGACCAGTCAATATTGGCCGTCGGCCAACCAAGCTCTTTTCCTTTTCCCAATCCTCGAACAACTTCCCCTCTGATCGGATAAGGCCGTCCCATCATATAACCGGCCTCTTTCCACTCACCGGCCAGGATGGCCCTTCTTATGCGACTTGACGAGATCGGCATATCTTTGTATAACACCGCCTTGACAACAATTACCTCAAAATCTTGCTTCGCTCCCAGCTTGTGCAAATTCTCAATCGATCCAGAACGGTCCCGCCCAAAACTATGATCGTAACCAACCACCAATCCCCTGATCTTAACAATATCAAGCAAAATTTGGCGTGTAAAATCATCAGCGGTCATCTGCCTCAGCCGTTCATCAAAATTCAAAAAAACCAGCGATCCGTCAAAATTCTCCTGCAAAATATCTATTTTCTCATCCGGCGAAGTCAACAGCAAAGGTGGATCATCCGGCGTTACCAATATTCTGGGATGGGGATGAAAGGTAATCACAACCGGCGTCAGCCCTTTCTCCTCACCCAATTCGGACAACTGCTTAAATATCGAAGCATGCCCCA
>JAUUYJ010000191.1 GCA_030588275.1 Candidatus Zixiibacteriota bacterium
ATCGAGAGTGAGTAGACTGGGCTAATCTCGATTTACAGTTTTCAAGATATCGATCAATAACGTACCCAATGGGTACTCTTGGCCTCTCAGGTTTGATATCACCCTTGAACAATCGATACTTTAATTCCTTCAGGTAGATTTCGGCTTCTCTTTTGTCTTGTCCCAGAGAACGCCTCACACGTCTTCCATGGACTGAGTAATTGACATAGAATTTGCCGTCACGTTGATACAAAGTTGCCATATCTAGGCTCCTTTTCTTGGTTACCTGGCTCGATTCGACACAGGAAACCAGAAGATGGTTAGGCAACTTTTGTTATATCAGGGAGTTGAAAACAAAAATGCGGAGGAGGTAGGATTCGAACCCACGGTACCTTTCGGTACAACGGTTTTCAAGACCGCCGCTTTCGACCTCTCAGCCACTCCTCCGTTGGTGAAGATAATCCGAAAAATCCATCCCTCTGTCAAGGCCAAAAGGGAGTCAATCGAATTTAATGCTAACCCAGGCTTGATCCTAAGACAAAAATTTTAACCTCTGGCTTAAAAACCAATGCACAACAAACGCTGGTTCAATACCGACTAACCATCACTACCGTTCTAATTTTAGCTTGTACCGTTCGTCATACCGACCCTTGGAACAACGTCCGCAAGATGCCATCCGAAACCGTTTGCTCCGAGGATACTCGGTGCGGCAATCCGGGCAATAATAAAGATACTTGGGAGGACGTCTCAAAGAAGGGTGAGCGTTGGCTCTGACCGAAGCACCAATACGCAAGGCGATCTCTTTGAAAGGAGCATCATGACGCGGATGCAGAATATGAATCATTTCATGCTTAAGAGTATCATACACTTCGTCAGGGAAAATCTGGTGATACTTAACCGACAGCCTGATCTCTTTTTTTTGGATATAATATGCTCCGGCCGCCAGCATCCTTTTTGACCAGAGAATAATCACATTGGGAAGTTGTCCGTCAAAGTACTGGCGGTTATAGATATCAAACATCCGATATAGTTCGTTCAGGTCTGGAAGCGCCTGATCCTCTATCGGCAGTACCTCTGGAGTAACAGAGATGGTATGATTGGCGAACAGATCGTAATTGGCCGCCTTTGCCGCCTGGTCTCTCATATAATGGTTGGTAAAACGGATCTTCCTATTTTTCTACTTTTTCCTGTCCGAGAATTTTTTCGATAGTTTGATTTGCCTCCGGGAAAACCATAGTAATCGAGAAGGCACCTCGGCTATCACCCAGCTTGTAGCCAACGGCTGGATCATCCGGGTAATCAAGAGCCAGAGCTTCTTTGACCTCTTTGGAAAATTTGTCCGGGTCGCCATGGCAATTGAGGCAAACTTGCCCGGTCTTAATCTCTTTCATATAGCGATACCGATTGGGTGATTCATCACCCTCTATATAACTATCGGCCCTTTGTGGTTGATCATTTTCAAGCGATGCAAACAGAGTCAAAATTGAATCTTCAAATTTATCAGGGACAAACTGCTGGTTCCGTTGTTTTAAAGAAACGCGCCGAATTGAAAATCCGGGTAAAGTAGAAAAACTGTCGGCAATCAGCGGTGCGCTCAGGTTACAGACCGAGATCGCCTTACCGGCTCCTCCGTCAGTAAGAGCGGTGACCAGCTCTTTCTTCAACGCCGATTGAAACTGGCCGATCAACTTTTCACAAGCAGCGGCCGCATTCTTACTGTCGAACTGATCCTGCTTTTCAACCCTCTTTTCAACGCACCCGGTTATCAGAAACAGGGTTATAGCAATAATAAGAGCTTTTTTCATACGCTCCTCCTGCCCTGACGTTAAGCGAATTAGTGTCCAAAATCAACAAAACTTTCTTGCCGGCTTGCGATTATTGAAGGGTCGCATGCGCCCTGGGCAATGAGGGGATTAAAACTTGACATATTTTGTCTCTGGTCATATATTACTTTCAAGTTTCCATCTTGAAACCTGATCATCGCCACAAAATGAATATATAACTTGGAGGTGAGCCATGCTTATTACCAATGGATCAAGAAGGATTTCATCTTATCTCCCTCAAATAGCGAAGATTGTCGTCATTGCTCTGGCTATCATTTTGTTTGTGGCCCCAATCGGAGGTAATCTGGCCTCAGCTGAGTGCGGCGACACTAATGGGGATGGAAGCATAAACCTCAATGATGTACTTTTTCTTGTTGCCTACATTTTCTTGAGCGGAGAACCGCCTCAAATACCGGAAGATGCGGATGTAAATTGTGACGGAAGTGTCAATATCTCTGATGCCGTTTTTATGATTGATGCCATCTTTAAAGGCGGCCCCTTGCCCTGTGAGGGTTGTAGGTAGACAATCTATTCCCCCGGTTCTGGCCGAGTGACAGTTTTAGCTTATTTATCTACTTTCTGATTGTGAATTAACAATTAAGACGATGGAGATGTTATGGATAATCTTGCCCGACTTTGGACTCATCCCCGCACCATAGTAACCTCATCCCTCATCTTTATGATCTCCCTAATCGCTATCTTTCTTGGCTATGGAGAAGTTTCGGCTGCATACTTGGTTGACCTCGATATGGTAGAAACAGGACAAACAACTCCGGTTGATACTATATTTGTAGGACCTAATTATGATGTTCGATATTTCATCGAAAACGATACTAAACTGGCAGGAATCAGCCTTGGATTTCTTTACTGGTCAAATGACGGTGTAACCTGGACCTGGACCGATCCTAATCTGGCCGTAGAGGTTGTTGGTAGCCGGATGCATCCGTCATCCGCCTCGGTTTGGGATATGACCGGTTTCCTGATCAATGCGGCCGATTCGAATGGAGTCTCCCCTGACAGCTTATTATTAGGTGGCGTTGCCATCACCGGAGGAATCATACCGGGTGGTTTAGAGCATATGATTACAATGGGTCTAAATTTTGCCGGAATAACCGGGGACGAAATAAGAACCTTCTGTATTGACAGTTCGTTTATTCCGCCCTACGGCGATTTTGTTTTCTCTTTCCCCGGCGGAACCGGAACCGTTCCTAATGTCATTTGGCCAGCGGGCGGGAAATGCTGGCCAGTCATGAAAATTCCGAATGATTGTCCGGCCTGGGATGGCTCACTTCCGGAATCGCTGGTTGTTAATCACTGTTTTTCTGAAACGGTTACACTCTCAGCAACCGATCCGGAGAGTGATCCAATATCTTTTTCACTCGGCTCTCTAAACGGTGGCGTAGGATTAGTCACTCTTGACGATCACGGGGACGGCACTGTGGATGTAACCTATGAACCAGACCCATCCGATGTCGGTCAAGCCATTACTATTGATCTGGACCTGTCCGACCCGGCTCATCCGGCCGGAGTATGTGACAGTTACAGTTTGACCGTCGCCGTCATCAACAACTCGCCCCAGATTGATTGTGGAATGCCATCTTATCTCGTCCACGCCGGAAACGACGTCGTCAAGACTGATATTGCCGAAACGGATGACGATACCTGCGACGTTTTGGAGTACCTTCTTATTTCCGGCTCAGGTTCGATCGATGCCATAACCGGAGTTTACAGCTGGCTTGGTGTTACCAGTTTCGGAATCTGGCCAATCACCGTCGCGATAACCGATTCGCACGACACAACTAATTGTACATTCGGGGTTGAAGTCATTGGAGCTGTTGCCGATACATGCGACGTGGCAGTTCAATTTCCAGGCGATGTAAATAGTGATGGGTCAATTAACATCAACGATATCGGTTACCTGAATAGTTTCCTAGATCTGGGCGGATCCCAGCCTCCAATATTGGCCAACGCCGATGTCAATGGAGACTACTTTATTGATGAGGCCGATCTGATCTATATCACTAACTCGATTCTCAATGCCGGTCCGGCGCCGGTCGATTGTACCTGCCTTAATCCGGCTGTTTGTGATTGCTACATAGGTGATGCCAATGAGGATGGATCACTAAATGTTGGTGATGCCGTTTATCTGATCAATTTTGTGTTTAAACAAGGCCCGGCTCCGGCCCCTTATCCGACATGTAATGGCGACGCCAATAGCGACTGTGTGGCCAATGTCGGAGATGCCGTTTTCATGATTAACTTCGTTTTCAAGCATGGTCCAAGGCCTGCGTTCTGTCACGACTGGATCAATTCTGATACCGGTTGCGGCTGGATTGAACGGTAATTTAAGAGATCTTTTTGAGTCTTGGTGACCAAACGCTCATTTTCAGAGAATTCGGGCGGTTGTGATAATTGAGATTATACCAAACGGCTGATAAACTGCCGGGTCGGACCATTTTCGGCCCGGTTTTTCTATTTGTTTGACACCAGCCTAAATTTCCGATATATTCGCCTTTTTGAAAGGATGAACCATCAATGTCGGAACCGGCGATTACTCCCGAAATGGTCAAAGAGCATGGCCTCTTGCCCGAAGAGTACGAAAAAATTAAAGAGATCCTTGGGCGCAAACCTAATTTTACCGAACTTGGTATCTTTTCGGTTATGTGGTCAGAACATTGCTCGTATAAAAATTCGATTACCCTGATCAAAACTTTGCCGCGCGAAGGAAAGCAATTGTTGGCCAAAGCGGGAGAAGAAAATGCCGGAGCGGTCGATATCGGTGATGGGTTGGCGGTTGTCTTTAAGATCGAATCCCACAATCATCCGTCGGCTCTGGAACCTTACCAGGGTGCGGCCACCGGCGTTGGTGGAATTTTGCGCGATATCTTTACCATGGGGGCACGCCCCATCGCCGCGTTGGATTCACTTCGTTTTGGATCGCTGGAAAACGACCGGGTCCGTTTCTTAGTCGATGGTGTTGTCCGCGGGATCGGCGATTATGGAAATTCATTTGGCGTTCCGACTGTAGCGGGAGAAGTTTATTTCGACGAAGCGTACACCGGTAATCCGCTGGTCAACGCCATGGCAGTCGGCTTGGTGAAATCGGACAAAATCGCCTCCGCCACAACCGGCGGTGTCGGTAATCCGATAATGATCGTCGGGTCATCAACCGGGCGGGATGGTATTCACGGAGCAACCTTTGCCTCGATTGAGCTGTCGGAAGAATCGGAAGCGAAGAGATCGTCGGTTCAGATTGGTGATCCATTCACCGAAAAACTGCTGATGGAAGCGACTCTGGAAATTATCAATGAAGATCTGATCATTGGCATTCAGGATATGGGTGCCGCCGGGATTACCTGTTCCTCTTCTGAAATGTCAGCCAAGGGTGAAACCGGAATCGAGATCGACCTCAAAAATGTGCCGCTTCGAGAAGAAAACATGACGCCGTACGAGATTCTGTTGTCGGAGTCGCAGGAACGGATGCTGGTCTGCGTCAAAAAAGGTTGCGAAG